>WVXK01000062.1:19585-135637 GCA_011773515.1 Deltaproteobacteria bacterium | reverse complement strand
TCGAACGGGGAAGGCTCGATTACTGGAAGGTTATCCTATGGTCGGCATTCAGGCGTCCCTCTCTTTTTCGCCTGGCCGTCAAGATCTACATATGCGGCTACCATTTCAGGAAAACGTTCCAGGTGTAACTTAGTTCTTTGTCCCGGCTGATAAGTTGGTTTATTATTAAATATTACGTTCGGTAGATTTAACTACCCGGATGGCGAGCGAAGAGGAGATGCAGCCGTGTTTAGAAGCATCAGATTTAAACTTTCCCTGGTCACCCTCATCCTGATCCTTTTTGTTACTGGGGCCTCCTCCTTTATCGTTACCAGCATAATGGACGGTTCGCTGCTCGAAGAGCTCGTGAAAAGGGGCTTTTCGATCACGGGGAGCGCCTCTACGGCCGCGGGATACAGCATCCTTTCAAACGACAGGCTTGCTCTCGATAACATTGCCGCGAAGATCAGGCAGTACCAGAAAGATATCGTATACGTGGCTATGGTCGATGAAAAGGGAGTGATCAAGGCACACAGCGACCTCGAGCAGATGGGAGAGGTGTTCAGGGAGATGGAGAGCGAGGTAATCCGCGAGGAGCCTGACGGCTCCCGGGTGAAAAAGGTAAAGAGGATGGGAGCGGTGTGCTATGAATTTACCACGCCTATCGTATTCGCCGATAAAGAGCTCGGGGCAATCTACCTCGGAATAGACGAGAAGACCCTGCTTTATTCCCAGAAGGCAGCCAGGAAAAAGATAGCCCTCGTATCCGGCATCATCCTTACCCTCGGAGTTGCCGGGGTATTTTTCCTTTCCGGGTTCATCACCACTCCCGTGAAACGGCTGATGGATGGCGTCATGAAGATGAAATCGGGCTTCTACAGGGGTGGGATAAAAGTGGTCTCGAAGGATGAGCTGGGGGATCTTACGCGAAACTTCAACGAGATGGCGAATATGATCATGGACCAGAAAGAAAGGCTGGAACATTCTGCCAAGGAACTCGAGGATGCTTATGTGGCGACGGTGAGGATTCTGGCGGCAGCGATAGATGCCCGGGATGAATACACCTTCGGGCATTCAGAGAGGGTTGCGAGACTATCGGTTCTCATCGCGCAGAACCTGGGTTTGTCCCAGGCCGAAGTGCGGGACCTTGAGATGGTGTGCCTTTTCCACGATGTGGGAAAGATTAAAACGCCCGACAGGATTCTCCACAAGATGGCTCCGTTAAATAACGAAGAGTACAAGTTGATGATGAAACACCCGGAAGATGGAGCCGATATTCTGCAACTGGCCAATTCTCTCCAGAAGCACGTGAAGGCAGTGCTGCATCATCATGAATGGCACAACGGCGAGGGATACCCTCATGGACTGAAAGATGGGCAGATTCCCCTCTTTTCATCGATTATCTCAATAGCCGATGCTTATGACGCAATGACCTCCTCACGCCCGTACAGGAAAGGTATGTCCACGGAAGAGGCAGTGAGGGAAATTCTCAAGTTTAGAGGGTCGCAGTTCAACCCAGAAATGACGGATGTGTTCGTCGAAATCATGGAAGATCTCAAGTTGAGCAGGGAGTTGAGAAAAAACGGGGTCAGCGGATGATCCCGGTTCGTGTCTGCCTTGCCATTTTTCTCATCAGCATCTGTTCGGTTCATGCCTGCACGCATACGGGTAAGAGTGTTGCAGACGGTGCGCACCAGAAGACACGGGATGATAATCGGGGGCCCGACCAGAAAGTGGGAATAAAATCCGATTTTGAGAACCAGGAGAAAATGGCCTACCTCGTGAGGAAAAAAAGCTATGCGAACACCCTTGATGGTATCAGGAAGGGAGTCGATGGGGGGAGGAAGGAAGTAAGCTTCGGCGATGACTACGTTTCTGCGCTCAACGGGAGGATAGCGGAAGGAAAGAGGAGGATGAAAGGCGAGGATTTTGAAAGCTCCGGGCTGCTTTTTCGCTCCGTTATAGAAATGTACCCGAAAACGAAGGAATTACGATCCAGAGTGAAGGAGAAACCGGAACAGATTGTCGCGTATATCAACCTGAGCTCTGAGAAGCTCATGGAAGTTGGCATGTCTCATTACAGGGAGGGAAATCTCGGAAATGCGATAAGGACCTGGAGAAAGGTCCTGAGGTTCAACCCTGATTACGCGGAAGCAGTGAAAGCGATAGAAACGGCAACGGTTCAGCTTAAGAACCTCAAATCACTTAAGAGAAAAGACAAGGAGCAGTGACCAAAATATTTTCACACCTCTTCCTCGATCAGATAGATTGTATCCTTGTTCCGTACCTTGTCTATTACCTTGATGCCTACCAGATCTCCGGAGGCTGCGGTTTCGACCGTCTTGTGCTCCACCTGCATCGATTCCACCACCTGGGAGAAGTCGCTCGTGGCGCCTTTTATCTTTATCCTGTCTCCCACGCTCAATGACCCCTCGTTGATCTTTATCGCGGCGACACCGATTTTGGCAAAGTAGTTTTCAACCACCCCTATCGGTTTTTCGGCCATGGTTCCCTCCTCTTATCTTTTCCTTTCTGTTCCCTGTTTAGCTTTTTCATATCCTTCAATGCAGTCGACGAAAGGTGCCTGTTTGCCCTCAATCCCTGTCCCTGCAGGAAAAAGATCTGTGCCCGGTAGGCAAATGCCCCCTGAACCGGTCCGTGCCCCCTTTGTTGCCTGCCCGGGGCACCTTTCTCCCGGTCTCTTTTCGATTAAATCATCTCATTTTTCCCCGTGTGTTACAACTTTCTACCAGACAAACGGATTCTTTCTGTCAAAGACGTTCCTGCTGATGAATTCGCGGGCCATGATATTGAGACTACTACAGGGAGAGGAAAAACAGAAACGGAAATACAACCCTCGATATTTTCGTTCTTCGAGGGGAATTTCCGGCGAACCTTGTGTGGTGACCATACATTTTTTCGCGATCTGGGGATCTTTGGTGATGAATGATCTGCATGCAGAAGGAAAGAGGTTGAACGAAATAACACCCGATGGTAAAAAGGTAAAAAATGGTGCCGGAAATAGCGGAGAGGGGAGATGATTTTTCTGTACGGGCTTTCCTCCCCGATAAAGATGTAAGCATTTGTTTCACATAAGAAACATCACGGTAAACCGTAAAATTTCATTCTGTTTGATCGGAGCAGCGCATGAAAAATTTTTCCCACATGAAAAGCGATGGGTCATCCCGTATGGTGGATGTCACCGGGAAGGAAAAAACACTCCGCGAGGCACAGGCCGCCGGGAAGGTTTCCGTGTCAGGCAGGGTTATTGCTCTCCTCAAGGAAGACAAGCTTCCAAAGGGCAACCTCTTCGAAGTGGCGAAAGTGGCGGGAGTCATGGCGGCCAAAAAGACGAGCCATCTCGTACCATTGTGTCACCAGATTCCCCTCGATGTCTGTGAAATAGATGTCGATCTTGATGAAGAGGCAAAGGAGATAAGGATCGTCTCCGACGTGCGGGCAAGATGGAGCACCGGAGTCGAGATGGAGGCCCTCGTCGCTGTTTCTATCTCCGCTGTAACCGTCTACGATATGATAAAGTCTGTCGACCGGGACGCGGTAATAGGCGATATCAAGGTCTTAAAGAAAAAAGGCGGCAAATCGGGCGACTACGAGAGGAAACCTGATTGACGAACCGGCTTCCTGGTGGCCAAAAGCTTCTTTATCACCCCATTCTTGACCGAAGCTCTCTTTCGGTGGATAATTTACATAATCAAAGGGATCTGCTGTTACCTTGAACGTGAGAAAAACAGGAAGAAGACTTACCATATTCGCCAGGACCCGGATAATATATTTCCCCACAACGCACTGCTCGATAGAGAACCATTGCCGACGTGTGAGACTTTCACGGATTCCGTCCTGGCTGCGCAAAGTGCAGTAAAATGGTCAGAGTGGTTGATAGAGTGGGAGTCTCGCGTGGGAGATCGATGACCATGTTTCCCGGAGGTGCGGGTATTATCGATCTGGTCTGGTCAAATAAGTTCAGGGAATGGACAGTGCATGAGATTTCCGATAATGTGGGAAATGGTATGACAAAGGGAGTGAATGTTCCTGATCGTTTTGATACGGTGGTGGTGAAAACATGACCATAACGATTTGTGCCCTCGGCGGCCTGGGAGAGATAGGCATGAACTGCCTTCTTCTGGACAGCGGAAGAGAGGCGGTGATAATAGATGCCGGGATCATGTTTCCCGATGACGGTATGTTCGGAGTCGATTATGTTATCCCTGACTTTTCCTCTCTCGAGCCGGTGAAGGACAGAATCCGCTGCATCTTTTTGACTCACGGCCACGATGATCACATCGGTGCCGTGCACTATTTGCTCCAGCTGGCGAATGTTCCCGTTTATGCCACAAATCTAACTGCCGAACTATTGAGGCTGAGGCTGGAGGAGCACGGTCCGGAATATACACCGGACATACGGGTTATAGAGAGAGATGGGGTCGTTCTTCTCGAGGATTTTGCGTTCGAGGCCTTTCCGGTGTGTCATTCAATCTCGGAAGGGGTGGGCTACATAGTGAGAACCGGCGACGGCGTTATCGTGCACACGGGGGATTTCAAGATGGACGACACGCCTTCAGACGGAGTCTTCACGGATCTTAAAAGAATTGAGGAGGTTGGAAAAGAGGGAGTGTCCCTGCTTTTTTCCGACTCCACCAATGTGGAGAACAGGGGAAGAACCATGTCAGAGAGGTATGTCAGGGAAACTCTCGACGGTCTCATGAGAAAGATTCCAGGAAGAGCCATAGTCTCCATGTTTTCCTCGAATATCGCCCGCCTGGCCGATACCATCGAAAGCGCTGCGCAGGACGGCCGAAAGGTGGCCGTAACGGGAAGGAGCATGGAGCAGAATTTGAAAATAGCCAGAAAACTCGGGTATGTTCATGACGGAGATGGGAGCCTGTTTGTGGATATCGATGGGATAGGAAAGGTCGATGACAGATCTCTTGCCATCGTGACCACCGGATCCCAGGGAGAGCCCCTGAGTGCTCTCTCACTCATGGCGAGAAATCAACACCGCTATGTAAAGGTGAAGGAGACGGACACGGTAATAATATCATCGAGATTTATCCCCGGTAATGAAAAGGCGATTTTCCGGCTTATTGACAACCTCTACAGGAGAGGGGCTGATGTGGTTTACCAGGCCATATCGGACGTCCACGTTTCCGGCCACGGGGGTCAGAAAGAGCTGGAGCGTATGGCCCGGGCTGCGGCACCGAAATACTTCGTTCCGGTTCATGGCGAGTACCGGCAACTCGTGCAGCACGCGATGGTCGCACAGAAGGCGGTTGATTGCACTCCCTTCGTCGTGGAAAATGGTGAGGTGCTCGTTCTTGAAGGCGGGGTTCTTCGTAAGGAAGGGGTTTTGAATGTGGGAAAAGTCTTCGTCGATGGAAAGGGTGTTGGCGATGTGTGTGAAATGGTGCTGCGAGAGAGAAAACATCTCTCCCGGGATGGTGTGGCGGTGGCGGTGGTCTGTTACGATGCCGGGAAGCAGAAGATCAGATACGGTCCGGAGTTGATCTGTGTGGGGGTTACCGATATCGATGCCGGAAACGGGATCATCGAAGGGGCAGAGAATATTTTGAGGGATGTGGTGATGGAATGCGGCCAGGTCGGGGGCGAGGAAGCGGTTTTGGAGATCCGGCGGGAACTGAGGCGTTTTTTCAACAGGCAGCTTTCGAGAAAACCGGTGATATTTCCCGTTTGGATAGATTATTGATGTCTCGGGGGTAACCTGCATGAGGGATGTGAAAAAAGAGGTCCTGGGGGTCATAAACGCTGCAATCGGCCTCTTACTGCTCATATCTCTTGTATCCTACAACCCCTTCGATCCATCCTTCTCGACCTTTTCATCGGAGATGATGAAAATATCCAACTGGAGCGGAAAGGTCGGTTCATACTCCTCGGATCTTCTCATTCAGTGGTTCGGAATAGGGGCTTTCCTGATACCACTGATATTCTTCTCCCAGGCAATTCTGTCTTTCCGGGGGCTCGGGACGCGGAAAATTCTCCTGAGGAGTATCGGCATATTTCTCGCCCTCGTCTCATCCGTGGCCATCTTGAGCATCTACTCGGAATACGTGAGGCTTTTCGGCGTGGATTTTTACCTTTCCGGTATAACCGGCTATATCATAGGGAAAAATGCCGTGAAGGCAATTTTCGGGAGCGTTGGGGGGAGCATAGTTCTCTTTTCATTTTTCGTCATTTCTCTGATGATGTCCACGGGGATATCGATAGGGGATTTACGCTCATTTCTCAACAGGAAGAAGGAGAAGAGGAAAAAGGTGAGGGAAAAGATAAAGGAGGATGCATCCCTCCGCAGCCTTGCGCGAAAAGGGATAGTGTTCAGCGACAGCATAGATGAGGCAGAAGAAGTAAAGATTGTGCGGGGCCCCGAAGAGAGCGGGAAAGAAAAGAGTGGTGTCAGGACGTTTGCCGGGCCTGTCCATTCGGAGTTCTCGCTGCCGTCCCGGAATCTCCTCGACAGCCCACCGGCGACGAGGCTGATTCCTGATGAGGATGATCTCAAGGAAAACGTACGGGTGCTGATAAAGGAGCTCAGGCAGTTTGGGGTTGACGGAGAGATAACCTCGGTAATGGCTGGTCCCATGGTTACGCTCTACGAGTTCAAACCTGCACCGGGTGAGAAGTTGAACCGGATAGTGAAGCTTTCGGAAGACCTGGCCCTGGCCCTGAAAGCGGAGAGCCTGAGAATCATAAAAAATATTCCGGGGAAGGGGGTTATGGGCATCGAGGTGCCCAATAAGAAAAGGGAGCGGGTCTATCTCAAAGAGATCTTACAGAGCGAAGAGTACCTTTCCTCCAAGCCCCCCCTGACCATATCCGTGGGCATGGACATTCTCGGGAGGCCTGTCGTTACCGACCTGTCCAAGATGCCTCATCTTTTGATTGCCGGCACGACGGGTTCCGGAAAAAGTGTGTCGTTGAACGCCATGATACTGTCGCTTCTGTTCAGGACGACCCCGGACGAGCTCCGCCTGATCCTCGTGGACCCCAAGATGCTCGAGTTCAATCCATACGACGGTATACCAAACCTTCTCCACCCTGTCGTTACCCAGCCCAAGGATGCCGCCAAGGTCCTCAGATGGGCAGTGGCCGAGATGGAAGGAAGATACAGGCTGATGATGGAAAACGGTGTGAGAAACATCGATTCCTACAACAACATGGTGCGCAAGAGGAGGTCGGCAAGGAAGGACGACGATGAATCATCGCTGCTTCCCTTCATCGTTATCGTGATCGACGAGCTATCGGACCTGATGCTCAGTTCGGCACGGGAGGTCGAGGAAGCTATTACGCGGCTTTCACAGATGGCACGGGCGTCGGGAATCCACCTCATCGTCGCCACCCAGAGACCATCTGTCGATGTGGTTACGGGCGTAATTAAGGCCAATTTCCCCTGCAGAATTTCCTTTAAAGTTTCCTCGCGCTACGACTCCTATACCATTCTCGGGCAGTACAGCGCCGAGTTCCTCCTGGGACAGGGGGACATGCTGTTCCTGCGGCCCGGCCCCGAAGGGCTCATCAGGGTTCATGCGCCATACGTATCCGAGGATGAGATCAAAAGAGTGGTGCACTTTCTCAAGAAGCAGGGGGAGGCAGCGTACGACGAGTCGGTTGTCAGTGAAGATATGGATGAGGCCGGAGGCGGCGTCGAGTTTCTGGACGAAAGATACGAGGAGGCGGTGAGAATAGTCGTTGAGACACGGAAGGCCTCGATATCCTATCTGCAGAGGAAACTGGGGGTAGGCTTCAACAGGGCAGCCAGGCTCATCGAAAAAATGGAGGAAGAGGGGATCGTAACACCGGTAGGTCCGGGAGGAAAACAGAGAGAGGTGAGGATTCGAGAATGACGTCATCCCTTCGCTCCGCTAAAAAGCGTGCACCCCTGTGCCTGCTTTTGTCTCTCTCGTTGCTCTATCTCGCATCCCCTGCGCTTGCTACCAGCGAAGGGAGTGAAGTCATCGCCGAGATAGAGAGGCGTTATCGCACCGTGACATCCATATCGGGAGAGTTCAACCAGGTCATGCCACTCGAGGGAATGGGTATTACCCGGGAAGCCAGGGGGGTTTTTTACATAAAGAAGCCCGGAAAGAGCAGGTGGGAGTATGCCGAGCCCGTCAGGCAGGTATTTATCGTGAACGGGGAATTTCTCTACTTCAAGAAGGAAAAGGATGAAAGCTTCAGGGAGACCAAGATTTCGGCACACCTCATCGGAATATATAATGTTCTGCTTGGAGGAGAGGGCAACCTCCCCGAGCTGTTTGAATTTTCGCGCGTTGAAACCGATGGGGAAAGTTATGCAAAGGTTGAACTGGTTCCTCTGGAGAAATTGAAGAGGGATGTCAGGAGAATAGTCCTGACCTGGAACAGAAAGAGCAAGCTTGTCGAAGAGCTTACGATTTTTTCTCTCACCGGTACCTCAAATACCCTCTCCTTCAGCCGGGTGGAGGTAAACCGGCCAATCTCTTCTCTCCTTTTTCGTATACAGTAGCAGGAGCCAATGAGCGTATTGGTTAAAGACAGGGTGTTTCGTGTCGGCTTGGTGCATCTGGGGTGCGCAAAAAATATGGTCGATACCGAGGTGATGGAGACCGTCCTTGCCAGGCGGGGTGTTTCACTGAGGAAAAGGGGCTTCCTCGATGCCGTGATCATAAATACCTGTGGATTCATCGATGCAGCCAAGGAGGAATCGCTCGGCGAAATTTTCAGGTTCGTGGAGCTCAAGAGGAAGGGAAAGGTTGGAAAAATTCTCGTTGGAGGCTGTCTCTCGCAGAGGTACATGGTTGAGCTTGAAATGGAAATCCCCGAGATCGATAAATGTTTCAAAATAACAGACGTGGGCAGAATAGACGAAATTTTAATGGACGTGATGGGGGTCGGACGGGGGGGGATGGGTATTGAAGAAAAAACCGACCTGGAGGATCTGTATATCGAGAGAATCAGAGGGAAAGGACGGGCCTGGAGATATTTGAAAATAACAGATGGCTGTTCAAACCACTGCTCTTATTGCACCATTCCCGATATAAGGGGACCCCTTGCAAGCAGGGAGACGAAGAGAATTGTCTCTGAATTTCGCGCAATGATACAGAAGGGGGTTTCCGAGGTCAACCTGGTTGGTCAGGATATCGGCTCTTTTGGAAAGGACGGCGCCCGGGGTTTTATCCTCGAAAACTTGCTCGAAGAGCTTTCCTGCCATGCATCGGGCGACATCTGGTTGAGGCTGCTCTACCTTCATCCGGCCCGTATCACGGAAAAACTCGTGAAGATCATCCGGGAGAGCCCGCTTGTACTCAACTATCTCGATATTCCCATTCAACATGGAAGCACCAGAATTCTGGAAAGGATGAACAGGGGCTATACGCGGGAATACCTCTACGAACTCTTTGCCATGCTCCGGACAAACCTGGATGACCTCGTCCTTCGAACGACGGTCATGGTGGGTTTCCCGGGAGAGGGTCTGAATGATTTTGAATTGCTGCTTCGACTCATCGAGGACGTGGGATTTGAACGGCTCGGTGGGTTCACCTATTCAAGGGAGGAAGGGACACCTGCCTGGGGAATGGTTCCGAAGGTGAAAAAAAATGTTGCAATCTCCCGACTGGAAGAGCTCATCACGGTTCAGTCCCGCATATCCTTTGAGAAGAATAAAAGGTACCTGGGGAAAAAAGCAAAGGTTCTCGTGGATGCCGTTAGCAGACGTGAGGCCACGCTGACAGGAAGATATTACGGCCAGGCACCCGAGGTGGATGGTTTCGTGACGGCAGAATACACGCGGCCCGTCAAGGAGGGGGAATTTGTTACGGTGAAGATTGACAGTTGTGACCATTATGACCTCTCCGGGACAGTTATCAATGAAAAAGAGATTGACTTTTAAGGTGAAAAGGGTATATTTTTTGAACCTTGTGATGTCAACGCAGGAGGATGTCGATGAAATCGATGAAAGAGGTCCTCGTTAAAATGCGCGACGAGCTTATCCGTGATATCACGTGGAGGCTCAAAGAGACGAGCAAGAACATAAACGAGGATATCGGAGATGACGTTGACTCCTGTTTCCAGGAAAGAGCGAGGGAGTTCGACCTTCTCCTCTCCAAGAGGGAGAAAGAGAAACTCCGTTTGATAGAGGAGGCCCTCGAAAAAATTGACGAGGGAAGTTACGGAGTTTGTGAGGAGTGCGGCGCCAAGATACCGAAGGGGCGTCTTAAGGTTATGCCATTTGCCCTCTATTGTGTCGACTGCAAGGAAATGATCGAAAAAGAGGAAAAAACCTGGACAGAGGAACCCGAAGAGACATTGAGGAAGATTTCCATAGTCGATTTCGAAGAGGAAGAATAGGAAGGCCCACTGCTCCCGCCTGCTGTGGGGCGATCCCCGCGGCTATCAACCGATCCATGGACGATAACTACTTTTTTCTCGAACCTTTCGTAAATTTCTGATAACGGTTCACCGCATTAATGTGCTCCCGCAGTGTTCGCGAGAAGTGGTGGGACCCATCGTTTTTTGAGACGAAGTAGAGGTATGTTGTCTCAGACGGATTCAGGGTCGCTTTTATGGAAGCCAGGCCTGGATTTGAAATCGGTCCCGGGGGCAAACCCCTCCTCACGTACGTGTTGAAATCGTGATCGGTCGAGAGGTCTTTTTTCGTCAACTTCCCGTCCCATTTTTTCAGGCCGTAAATGACCGTCGGATCCATCTGAAGGCGCATGTTTTTTTTCAGCCGCCGATATATTATGGAGGCGATGATCGGTTTTTCCCTGTCAAGGGAGGTCTCCTTCTCAACTATCGATGCTATGGTGATCAGATCGTCGACTGTAATTCCCAGCTTTTTCCTTTTCTCGTCCATATCCTCGGGGTAGGCCTTGCGAAAACGGTTGATCATCATGTCTATTATGGCTTTTTCATCCATACCGCGCGTGAAGACGTAGGTATCGGGGAAGAGATATCCCTCGAGAGACCGGGAGTCGATCCCGTATTGCCTTGCTACTTCCTTTGAGCCGGCAAGGGCAAGAAACCTCTCCTTTTGTGCTATTTTATACGAGTCGAGAAGGGAGCTTATGTTGTAGATGCTGCTCCCTTCAGGGACCGTGATGTAGTATTTTGCTACGAGCCCGAGGACGAGCTTTTTCAGCACGAAGAGGGGTTTCTGGGGGGTAGGGATTATATATTCACCTGCCTTTATCTTTTTTGTGCTGAAAGTTACATGGGCAAGGAGGTTGAAAAAGGTTTTGGAGCTGATTATTCCCTCCCTGTAGAGATCATCGACTACCGACCTGAAAGGCGTGCCCTTCTCGATATAAATTTTCTTGGCTGAAAAATTTTCAGCGGCAGGAGTCGAATAGAGGTAGGCGACGAACAGGATAGAGGTAATGATCACATAGGCGCAAATCGCGACGAGGAACAGTTCGGCAACTCTTCTCAAGGTTGGTTTTTCCAACCCCGCTTTTTCATCCATCTCTCGATTCTGCATCAAGGAAACTCTGGAGAATTATGGTTGCCGCGAGCTGGTCGATTACCTTTTTTCTCTTCTTTCGCCTCACATTGTCCCTGATCATCTCTTTTTCTGCGAAAACGGTCGATAGGCGTTCATCCCAGGTCTCGATTTCCACCCCCTCGAGGGCAACTTTCAACTTTTCGATAAATTGGAAAACATCCATAGCGCTCTGTCCGGCTTCCCCTGAAAGTTCCAGGGGCAAGCCCATGATCACTTTTTTGATGCCATAAGTTGCTACGAGATCATGAATTTTCTCTATATCCAGCTCTTCGGTCTCTCTTTCCATAACGGAGTGAGGCTGAGCAATGGTAGCTGTGGGGTCGGAAATTGCAATTCCAATCTTTTTCTTCCCATAGTCCAAACAAAGCCGCCTTCCTGCCGTTTTTTTACCCATAATAAATCACTCTATGGTAGCACAGGGGGAAAAGTCGACGAAGGGAGATATTTGCCGCCGTTCGAGCAAAACATCGGGCTCAACAGGGAGCATTCTTTCCCCCGCAATGAATTCTCAATTCTTGACATAAGATGCGTAAATTGTATCAAATATCCTCAATGGCCGGAAAAATTTGTCCTTGGCAGTCGATTGAGGGAGTACGCGTCGGAAGCGCCGTTTCTGAGAGCGGGCTCACAGGGACCTCAGTTCTTCTTTTTCCCCACGGTGCGGTGGGTTCAGCTGAAGCGCGGGGTTTTGCAACGGGTACCCGGCAGATGGATTCTCTCTCCCTGACACACACGGTGGAAAAAATTTTTGGACTTGTCGTTTCCGGGGGTTCCGTTTTCGGCCTCGCTGCGGCATCGGCTGTTGTGCGCGAGCTCAATGAGCGAAATATCGGGTTGTTCACGGGAACAACGAGTATCCCTGTTGTTCCGACCGCGGTTATCTACGACCTGTCATTCAAAGAAAATGTGGGTATGGACTACCATGACCTGGGGAGAAAAGCTGTTGCCGATGCACTTTCTGATGAAGGAAGAAATAACCTGGAGGGAGCCGGTGCCGGGGCTTCGGTAGGCAAGATTCTCGGGATCGAGAGTGCGACCAAGACCACAAAAGGCATTGGACTTCGCCTGGCGGACGAGGGCTATGCTATCGGTTCGATGATGGTACTCAATGCCTTTGGTGATGTATACGACAAAAGCGGTGAAATAATTGCCGGGGTTCGGTTGTCCGGGAAAAGCGGGTACGGGAATACGAGGAAGATGTTCCTGGAGGGCTACACGAGGAAGCCCTTTGGAGGGATGGATAGCACAACCATAACGGTGGTGGTGACAGACGCTTTGCTCGAGAAAAAGGAGCATTACATCGTGGCGTCGCAACTCAATAACTTCCTCTCATCGCATATACGCCCGTATGGGTCGATCTTTGACGGGGATATCGTTTTTTCCCTGTCTACGGGGAAGAAGAAAAGGGTTGAAAATCTTATGAAATTCATTGCAATGACGGAAGAAGTTACGTATGAATCGCTCACTTCTGCCGTCTTTTCGGCAAAATCCAGAGGAGGGTTGCCCTGCGCCAGGGAAATAACCGGAAGAGGAGGAAACATTGGAGGAAATTGAAAGAATTTTACATGCGCTTGTCAATGATAAGGTGGCTCCGGTGAAAGAAGAGGCTTCGATTGCTCTCGGCAGGCTTGCCGCCAGAAAAAACTTCCCTGAGTTCATGGGTGTCTTGAGCTCTGGAAAGCCGGAGGAGAGGCTCAGGGTGGTTTACGCAGCGGAGGAGATGGGCGGGGAGGAGGGGTTGAAGCTTCTCATGAAGGCCGTGGGGGACGCAGCCGACGATGTGCGGGGAGCGGCGATCAGGATCCTCGAAAACTATCCGAGGGGTGCAGTACTGAAGGCCCTGGTGGACCGTTTACCCCTGGAAAAAGGTTACGTGCTCGGTAATGTGATAAGCGTCCTTGGAAACTCGGGAAGAAGGGAGCTCGGCCCCGTGCTGATGAATTTCATAAACCACCCCGATACCGAGATACAGGCGAGAACGATTGAAGCCCTCGGCCGGATAGGTTCTTCCGATGCGTTGGGTGAAATCATGAGCAAGGCGGAATCGGAAAGCCCATCGGTGCGAAAAGCAGTAGCCTTCGCCCTCGGCGCGATCCCGTTAAGCCACGGATCTTGATGGGTTGGCATTTTCGAGGAGAGGGTTGACTGTCGTGACTATGTTCCTCTTATATTTCCCGGTGGTGGGGTCTTTCTCTGAAAGGTCAAGGTGAACGGGAAATTCGAGCTGCTTCCCCTCTGAGTCCGTCAGTACGATGACCTTTGGCCTTGTCGAATCCTCTACGTTCTGAGCAGATACGACTGCTGCCTCGTTTGTGTCAAGGCGCACCATTGTTCCGATGGGATAGATTCCCAGTATTTTTATCAGGACTTTTACCATGGCCGGGTCCAGGGATTTTCCGGCCATTTTCGTCATTACCTCGAGCGATTCTTTCGGGGGTCTCGGTTTCTGATAGGTCCTCAGCGTTGAGAGGGCGTCGTAGCAGTCTGCGATGCTAACTATCTGGCTGTAAGGTTCCATCGTGTATCTGGGTTCGGTGTGGGGATACCCGGAAAGATCGTATCCCATGTGGTGTTCCCTTACTATTTTTCCCGATACGGGATTGATGAACTCCATTTCTGAAAGGATCCTGTATCCTTCATCGGGGTGTTTCTTTATTTCTTCAAATTCCTCTATCGTCAGCGTCGAAGGTTTCCTGATCAGGTCGAGAGCGAGCTGGGTTTTTCCCACATCGTGGAGAAGGCCGGCAACTCCTATGTCCACCTTTTCCGTATCGGATAAAGAGAGGGACTCGGCTATTGCAAGAGAGATGACGGACACGTTCACAGAGTGGGTGTATGTGTATTCATCGTAGTTCTTTATCATGGTGAGGGCCAGCATGGCGTCCTTATTCCTCGTGAGCATGCTCGATATGTCCTGGACCACCTTTCTCGATTCCTTTCCCGAAGGTATCTTGCCGAGGCGAATATCATTCAGCACCGCCGTTACCGCGGAGAGGGCATTCTGGTAGATCTCCTTTGCCATCGACAGATCATCTTCTTCCTCTTCTTTTTCGATGGTGACAATGACGATCTTCGTTATCCCCCTCTCCCTGAAAAGAGTTTTTACCTTCCTGTCGGTCAATTTGATGCCCCGGTTTTCGTGGAGAAGGGAAATCGCACCTTCCACCTCGTCCCTTTTGAGCCCCCTGTGAAAAATCATTGCCTCTATTCCGCAGTCCCTGAGGGATTCGATAAAGAGCTCAAGAGACGATGTGAGCTTGTAGATGGGAGTTCCCTCGAAAACGAGAGTGTCATCGACGATAGCAAGCACAAGCTCCCCGAGCTCTTCGAGCAGGGAACTGATGAGGTCGAATGCCTGGGTTATCGACTTCTTAACGAGGGGATGGTCTTTCGGATACAGCCCCAGGCTTTTGAGGCTGCCCCCGAGTACTTTCGTTATTTCCCTTATTTTTTCATCAAGTTCCAGCCTTTCCATCATCCAACCTCTGTAATGATTTGGATGCTTCCCGCTTACATATGATATCGGAACTTCGGGATAACTTTTCAAGCACTTCTCTTGCTTTTTCTGATTTTACCCTCCCTATGCCCTGCACGGCGGCGCTTTTTAGCTCCTTCATCCTCTTGGGCTTGAAGAGAG
The DNA here is from genome assembly GCA_011773515.1 of Deltaproteobacteria bacterium. Classification (NCBI taxonomy): domain Bacteria; kingdom Pseudomonadati; phylum Myxococcota; class Myxococcia; species Deltaproteobacteria bacterium. The sequence goes on along the minus strand of WVXK01000062.1, from coordinate 120,509 downwards.
GATTGTAGGTTGCGATTTTCTCCAGGGCCGAAACAGCCCTGTTTGTGCCGATATTTTTCAAAGACTCGATGATTTCCAACGAAACTCGATACTCCGGATAAATGAACTTTTTTTTATGGAATCTCTCCTCGAGGATTTGGACGGCCTTATCGTCTTTTTTTCTTCCCAGGGACGAGACGGCTATTGTCGTGATGTTTTCGTCACTGTCGAAACAGCATCCCCCCAGGGCAGTGGTCGCGTCTGGGCTCGGGTTTTTCGAAAGGGCCTTTATCGCTTCTTTTTTTACCCGTATATCTTTGTTCTGAAGGGTACTTGCTATGTAAGAGGCCACCTCTTCGTTTTCTATTCCGCCAAGTATGGTAACCATGTTTCGCACAACGTACCATCGCTCATCATTGAGATACTTGATGATATATGGAACTGCCGGATCCCCCATCTTTGTTATCAGCTCTACCATCGCCTTTCGCACGATAATGTTTTTTTCTTCCGTGAGCGCAATGAGCAACTTGGCCACACCAACTTCTCCGAGTACCATCAGAACCGTTTGCGCTTCCATCCTTTCCTGCAACGATTTGCTGCCGAATTTCTTTACGTAGAGATCGATTATGTCATCGTTTGTGACCTCGAGAATACCGCCAGCGGCGAGATCGGCCATTACTCTGTCCTCTCCCGGGGGGTATTCTATGTGATGCGCATATATCTTTATTGCCTTTTCCGCGTAAAGGAGCAGCTGGTTTTTGATCAATTCATTAATTCTTCTCGAAATTCGCTGAACGAGGTCCCTGTAAAGATCGGACACCGTCGTTTGCCGGAGGGATTTGAGAAGCGTTTCTATGTCCTCCTCTTCGATGTCCACCTCGCTTTCCGCGGGGGACTTATCGATCACGACAAACTCCTCCTCCTGGGCCTTGTGCTCCTGCTCCTTTTTGAGTTCCTCCATGAGTTTGTCGTACTCCACCTTGTTTATCCATATCCTGGCAATTCTTTTACCGATGAGTATCCTCTGCAGCCCTCCCTTTTTCAGGATCTCATCGGGGTCTACGTTTACCGCTTCCAAAAAATTCATCATTTCCAGTGGTGTTGTTCCGGGAAGGATGATGAGTTTTTTCGTTCTGTTGACGAAAAGGGCATTGCGAAAGTCCGACACGGCCTCGTGTCTTTCGGAAAGCTTCTGCTCGTCTATCAGGAGGTCCGTCTTGCTCACGGAAATTTCGAGCCCCTTTTCCGGTGGGGGGATTGCATCGAATGATTCACAGATTTTTTGTAAAATTGCATTGAGCGAGGGATGGTTTTCCGGGTAGAAAGCGACTGCCTTTAAACCCTTCGACATTTCCGTGACTGCTTTAACTATCTTTTCAAGCCGAGGATCGCCGAGATTGTTTTTCAAAATTGCCTCGATTGAAACCGGGTTTGAGCATATCAGAAATATTCTATTTTTATAATTCTTTGAAAGTCAATAATTTATAATTGACTTCGCCCTGTTTTGCAGGGGATATTACCGCTATAATAGGGTACTTTCGGGTTCTTTCCGTATCCCCGGGGAGCTTTTTTATGGACAAGGAAAAAGGTCTGTTTCTCACATGCTCCGAATTGGTCGCCCGGGGGTTCTATACAGGAAATATTCCCCTCATCCCGGGTACTTTCGGTTCCTGTGTCGGTTTTGCCATATGGTATTTCGTGACCGATTTCCTCCTTTACTGGGGACTTTTTGCCATTATTCTTTTTTTCTCCATCCCGGGGATAAAATCGGTGGTTGTAGAAACGGGGTTCAAAGACCCCTCATACGTTGTCGTCGATGAGATCCTTGGCTTCATGGTTGCAGGAGGCATTTTCGAGAGGGATCTTTTGACAGGGGTGAGCCTGTTTATCCTCTTTAGGTTATTTGATATTCTTAAACCATGGCCCGCTTCCTGGGCAAACAGAGAGGAGGGGGTGCAGTTTATCATTCTCGATGACCTGATCGCAGGCATGTATGCCGCAATTATCCACTATTTTCTTATCGTGAAGATTCTCATTCCTTTCTGGAGGTAGATGTTGGGAACGCTGAAGGTGAAATTCTTTATCGCAACGGCAGATCTTTTAGAGAAAATCAGGGGATACTACCGGGCAAGGAATATGTATGTAGCTGATGTAAGAGGAAATTATTTCGAGTATCTGTTCGAAATCAAGGATATTTCCGAAAAAGATTCTGAATTTATGATACCCCCGTTTGCCGCCTCTCATTTTGCGGGTACGGGGGAAAGCATCATGGAGGAATACCTCAAGGAAATTGCCGTCGGAAGGGGTGTGACGGTGTCGGTTGCCGAATCGTGCTCGGGAGGTCAGGTTGCGGACAGAATTACGAATGTCCCCGGCAGTTCAAACTATTTTATCGGGTCCGTCGTTGCCTACAGTAACCAAATGAAGGTTTCTCAGTTGGGCGTATCGGAGGGGGCTATCAGGGATTTCGGCGCGGTCAGCGCCGTCGTTGCAGAGGAGATGGCAGGCGGGATAGCGGGAATTACCGGTTCGGATTATGCACTTTCGATTACGGGGGTTGCCGGGCCCGAGGGCGGGACGGAGGAAAAACCGGTCGGGACGGTCTGGTTCGGTATCGTGACTCCTTTTGGCCGGGAGAGGAAGCGCATACAGTTTGCCGGCACGAGACAGGAGATAAAACGCAAGGTGTCCTCTTTTGCGATTTTCAATCTGATGAAGGCAATAAGAAGCGGAGGCAATCTGTGAGGTTGTTCACCGGAATACCGATACCCGGTGATATCCGGGAAGATATAGCTGCCTTTATTGCCGACGCGCCTGTTAACATGAAAGGGGTTAAGTGGGTGGGAAAAAATAATTTTCACATAACCCTGAAATTTTTCGGAGAGGTGGAGGGAGATATCGTTTCTTCAATAATCGAGGGGCTTTTGGAATCGGCTGCCGGGAAAGAGCCGTTTCTCATTTCCCTCTCCTCGGTCGGGGCTTTTCCCTCGTTGAAATATCCCCGGGTTTACTGGATAGGGGTGGAAAAAGGAAGCGAAATGGTAAAAAATTTGCATGATGATATCCAGAGGGAAATGCGGAAGTTAGGGTTTGCTGCAGAAGGCAGGAGGTTTCATCCCCACTGCACCATCGGGAGGGTGAGAAAATTTGCCAGGGATATACAGTTTGCCCCGGAAAAAAGCTCTTTTGGCGAATTCGTGGCAAAGAATTTCTGCCTCTACAAAAGTACCATTTTAAAGAGTGGGCCGATATACGATATAATCGAGACGATAGAATTATGAGAGGATAGTTATTAACTTCTCTTAATTTACCGATAAAAATAATATGGCGGAGGTAGCCATGGATCCTAATAGAAAAAAAGCACTCGATATTGCCCTCTCTTCCATAGAGAGACAGTACGGTAAGGGCTCCATCATGCGCCTGGGGGAGCAGGGAAGTGTTCAGGAGGTCCCGGCAATACCCACCGGTTCCATTTCTCTCGATATAGCCCTGGGAATCGGCGGGATCCCCCGTGGGAGGATTACCGAGATTTTCGGTCCCGAGATGTCCGGTAAGACCACGCTTGCCCTCCACATACTCGCTGAATCGCAGAAAATGTCGGGTGTTGCGGCATTCATCGATGCGGAACATGCCCTGGATGTTCACTATGCAGGCAAGCTCGGGGTGAATACCGATGACCTGATTATTTCCCAGCCGGATTCAGGCGAACAGGCTCTCGACATCGTGGAGACACTCGTCCGCAGCGGGGCGGTCGACCTGGTCGTCATAGACTCGGTTGCCGCGCTCGTTCCCAGAGCTGAACTCGAAGGCGAGATGGGTGACGCACACATGGGTCTCCAGGCCAGGCTCATGTCCCAGGCGTTGAGGAAGCTAACGGCTACCATCAGCAAGTCGCACACGGCGGTCATATTTATCAATCAGACGAGGATGAAAATAGGCGTGATGTTCGGAAATCCCGAGACCACCACGGGCGGGATGGCCCTCAAGTTTTACTCGTCTCTGAGGATCGATATCAGGCGAATAGCGCAAATCAAGGTTGGAAACGAGGTGATCGGGAACAGGACGAGGGCGAAGATCGTGAAAAACAAGCTTGCACCCCCATTCAGAGACGTAGAGTTCGATATCCTCTACGGAGAGGGAATATCCAGGGAAGGCGATCTGATAGATCTTGCAACCAACCTCGAAATAGTGGAGAAGAGCGGGTCCTGGTATTCTTTCCAGAGTGAAAAAATAGGGCAGGGAAAGGAAAACGCGAGGGGGTTTTTGAAACAGCATCCGGACCTGAAGGAGAGCATAGAGAGAGAGGTGCGGGAAAAAACGGGCCTGAGTGTTGCCGAGGTAAGACAAAATAATGAAGAAAAGGGAGTGTGAACATGTCCCTGAACCTAAATGAAATATTGAAAGTTGCCGTAAAAAACAAGGCTTCAGATGTCCACCTGAAGGTGGGCCTGCCTCCTGTCCTTCGTGTCAATGGTAGGCTCGTCCCCCTGAAAATGGATTACCGGCTGAAGCAGGAAGATCTCATGGGTATCACGAACATGGTGCTGAGCGATGCTCAGAAGGAAAGATTCAGGGAGATGAGAGAACTCGACGTGGCGTACAGCGTTTCTGGACTCGGCCGTTTTCGGGCGAACATATTCATGCAGAGAGGTACTCTCGGCGTTGCGCTGCGAGTTGTTCCCGGGGGGGTCCTTTCCTTCGAGGAGTTGAATCTTCCGGAAATCCTCGAAAAGGTCGCTTCAGAATCAAGGGGGCTCATTCTCTGCACGGGAACCACGGGGAGCGGAAAATCGACCACTCTCGCATCGATTATCGAGTACATAAACAATCACCGGACCTGCCACATAATTACGATAGAAGACCCCATCGAGTTTCTCCTGAAGGACAAAAAGAGCATAATCACCCAGAGAGAAGTAGAGGTTGACACCCCCAACTTCGCCGCAGCCCTGAAGAGCGCTCTCAGGCAGGACCCGGATGTGATACTCGTCGGTGAAATGAGAGATTACGAAACGATCGAGACTGCGCTGGTTGCGGCTGAGACGGGCCATCTCGTCCTCAGCACGCTGCACACGCTGGATGCGGCGGAGACTATCAACCGTATCATAACGGTCTTCCCGCCCTACCAGCAGAAGCAGATCAGGCTGCAGCTTTCTTCGATACTCAAATCAATCATATCCCAGCGCCTGGTGATGCGCACTGACGGTGAAGGGAGGGTACCTGCTGTGGAAATCCTCCTCAATACGGCTCGCATAAGGGAGTATATCGAAGACAAGGAAAAGACGAAAAAGATACGGGATGCCATTGCCGAAGGGTTTACCACGTATGGAATGCAGACCTTCGACCAGTCCCTCATGAACCTCTACAGAAAAGATTTGGTAACCCTTGATGAGGCTATGCGCCAGGCTACCAATCCTGAAGATTTTGCCCTTCGGGTAAAAGGTGTGACGAGCAGTTCCGACCTCACCTGGGACGAGTTTGATAGGGTTGATGGTGATGACGACAGTTCTTGACGATGGACCCAAGAGACTGCTTGAAAGAATCGCTCAGGATCGTCTCCATCAGACAGTATTCCGTTTCAGAGGTGCGGCGGAAGCTCCTGCAAAAAGGGTTTGACGGGGTCCTCGTCGAGGAAGCGATTCGCAGGCTCAAGGAATTCGGATACCTTAATGACAGGGAGCTTGCCAGAACCCTCATCGGCTTTAAATTCAAATCTTCGGGATACGGCAGGAGGAAGATCCGGGAATATCTCGCGAGGAGGAAAATCCCGGAGGATATAATTAACGGGGAGTTGTCAAAGGCTCTAACCAGGGACAGGTCGGTAGAAAGAGGCGTGGAGCTGTTGACGAGGAAGCAGGAACGGGGAAAGAGGGATATTCTTGACAACAGAAGGAGGGTGTTTGGATTTCTCGCGGCCAGAGGGTTTGACCCTGGCGAATGTGCGGATATAATTTCTGAATACGAGAGAAAGACGAGGGCTGAAAATGACGGGGAAGGAAGTTAGAGAAAGGTTTTTGAAGTATTTTGAGAAACATGGGCACAGGATACTTCCCAGTTCTTCTCTCGTTCCCGGGAAGGACCCATCCCTGCTCTTCACCAACGCCGGCATGGTGCAGTTCAAGGGTGCGTTTCTCGGTCTTGAGAATGTGGGGACGAAGAGGGCTGTTACCTCTCAGAAATGCCTGAGGGTTTCCGGGAAGCATAACGACCTGGAAAATGTGGGCTACACGGCGAGGCATCACACATTTTTCGAAATGCTCGGAAACTTTTCCTTTGGCGATTATTTCAAGAAAGAGGCCATTTTTTACGGCTGGGACTTTCTCGTGAGGGACCTCGGCCTGGAACCCGATCGTCTTTACGTTTCTGTTTTCAGGGATGATGATGAGGCCTACGATATGTGGAACAGGGATATGGGCTTACCGGAAGAGAGAATTTTCAGGTTCGGTGAAGAGGACAACTTCTGGGCCATGGGAGAGACGGGTCCCTGCGGACCCTGTTCCGAAATTATTTATGATCAGGGAGAAGATGTGGGATGTGGGAGACCCTCCTGCACCGTTGGTTGTGACTGTGACAGGTATCTCGAGATATGGAACCTTGTCTTCATGCAGTTTAACAGGGACGAGGGGGGCAACCTGCAGCCGCTGCCGAAGCCGAGCATCGACACCGGGATGGGACTCGAGCGGGTAACAGTGGCCATGCAGGGGGTGAAGAGCAATTATGACACAGATTTCTTCACCGGCCTCATTGGGAAAATAGCCGGGATGGCGGGGATCGAATACGGATCAGACAAAGCTTTAGATGCTGCAATGAGAGTCATTGCCGATCACGGAAGGGCAACGGCATTTCTGATAGCCGATGGGGTCTTGCCTGCAAACGAGGGGAGGGGATACGTCCTGCGGAGGATTATGCGCAGGGCTCTGCGCCACGGTAAAAAGCTGGGTTTTGTAAAGCCTTTTTTACATGGTGTCGCCGAGCAGGTGATCGAGGAGATGAAGGAGCAGTACCCTGAGCTTTCGGCAAACAGAGAGTTCATCGGGAAAGTGGTTGTCAATGAGGAGGCGCGGTTTCTTGCGACCCTCGATGGAGGACTGAAGATATTCGAGGAAGAGGCGAGAAAAAGCGTGATGCGGGGCGAGAAGGTCTTCAAGGGCAGTGTTGCCTTCAAGCTTTACGATACCTACGGCTTCCCCCTTGACCTGACCCAGGATATCTGCCGGGAAAGGGGTCTCACGGTCGATACGGAAGAGTTCGACACTGAGATGGAGAAGCAGAGAGAAAGGGCAAGGCAGGCGTGGAAGGGTGGGGAGTACGCATCGGATATTTCGGCGTATGTGGAAATTCTGGAAAAGGGATTTGTTACGGAATTTACCGGGTATAATTTTACCTCCGATACCGGTGAGATCGCAGGAATCGTGCGCGGGCAGGAGTCGGTGGAGCAGGCGGGTGAGGGGGATGAGGTCGAAATAGTCACCAACAGGACTCCGTTCTACGCCGAGGCCGGCGGGCAGATAGGTGACAGGGGCAGAATATCGGCAGCGGAGGGGGAGGTTGAAATCGAGGAAACGTTCTACGCTGCCGAGAATATCATTGGACACAGGGGAACGGTGACCTCCGGTATCGTATCTGTCGGGGACAGGGCCACCCTGACGGTGGATGAAGACCGCCGGCGCAGGATCCGGGCAAACCACACGGCGACACATATTCTCCAGGCGGCTTTGAGAAACGTTCTCGGCGACCATGTGAGACAGGCGGGGTCCTATGTCGGTCCCGATAAACTGAGGTTTGACTACACCCATTTCGATCAGGTCTCGCCGGTCCAGAGAAACCACGTCGAGGAGTACGTGAACAGGGTCATTTTTCAGGGCAGAGATGTATCCTGGGAGCTGTTGCCGTACGACGTAGCGCTGACGAAGGGCGCGGTGGCTATCTTCGGGGAGAAGTACGGCGATATCGTCAGGATGGTAAAGGTGGACGCGGTGAGCGCCGAGCTCTGCGGTGGGACTCATGCGGCGAACACGGGAGAACTGGGTGTGTTCGTGCTCATTGAAGAGAGGGCCCTGGCCTCGGGTGTTCGAAGAATGGAGGCTTTGACGGGTGTTGAGGCCGTCACCTATCTCAACGGTATCCGCAGGATCCTCGATAACACCGCTCACCTTCTGGCCGTTGCGCCGGGGGAAGTCGACGGAAGGGTGGAAAAGCTTCTCTCCGATATGAAAAGGCTCGAGAAGGAGAAAGAGGATATCAGGAAAAAGGCCATCAAAGGAGGTCTCGCCGGCGGTGAGTTAACGGTGGAGGAGCTTGCAGGGGTACAGTTCGCGTATCGGTTTTTTGAGGAAGTGGATGTAAAAATATTAAGGGAAGTCATGGACGAGCTGAAGGGGAAGGTAAAAAGAGGGGTGATCGTCCTTGGAACGCAAATGGAAGGGAAAAGTACCGTTCTCGTGGGAGTGGCGAAGGAGGTTTCTCCACGGGTCGACGCGAGAAAAATTGTTGACGAGATTTCCCGCTCCGTTGGAGGAAAGGGAGGCGGGAGGGCCGACCTTGCGCAGACCGGCTCCTCCGACAACCGTTTGTTACAGATCGCCGTTGAAAAGGCCCGGGAATACCTGGAACGGATCTGATGCCGGGGCTGGAACTAATCCCTTCCCTTCGGTATCGACTTGAGGTAGAGGTGGGCGAGCCTGTTTGTAGGCTCGATGGTCAGTGATTTTTCCCAGAACGCTCTCGCTTCTGCAACGTCCCCCTCGACGTAATTGATTATGCCGATGCCAAGCAGCGCAGGAACAAAGGCGGGCTTCTCTTTGAGTATTTCTTCGAGCACCTCTTTGGCTTCGGCAAAGTCTCCCTTTTCCCTGAGGGCACCTGCATACTCCAGCTTTACATCGATGTACTCGGGAGCGATCTCGAGGGCTTTTTTGAAATAGAACACGGCATCTTCGTATCGGTTTATGGACATGGAAACCCTGCCGAGTTCCCGGTGAAGGTTCGCCATGCGCGGTTTTACGATCGTATCGGATATTACCGTCTTTTTTCCCGATACGGCGTCGATCGCTTTGTTGAAGGCCTCTTTTGCTTCCCGGTATTTTCCCGTGTCGTTTAGCGTTATCGAGAGGCCAAGAAGGGCCTCGACATATTCCGCGTTTAGCTTGAGCGCCTCCCTGAAATAGTGTATCGCCCTGTTTATTTCACCCAGGGAGTGGCAGGTGAGTCCGAGGGTGTAGTACACGTCGGGGTATTTTGCTCCCTTGTCGATAGCGTTTATGAGAATCCTCTCTGCGGCTTCGTAATCTTTTTCCTCGAAGGTTTTTTTCCCCAGCGTGACAAGGGCGTGTTTATTCATCGTCCTGCTCCTTTGATTTCCTCTCTGATATTGTCTGTCTCATCGCTCTCCGGATAGTTCCTCTCCATGAATTCAAGGAGCTTCAGCGCTTCATCTCTCTTTTCCTCAGCCAGGTATGTCTCAGCGAGCAAACTCACTATTTCAGGGGCTGTGCCGGTATCGGCATATTTTTCAAAAGCCATTTTGAGTCTCTTTTCGGCGCTCAAAAACTTTTTCGTCTTGAAATAAAACCGCGCAACCAGCAATTCATGTTTCGCGAGGGTGTCCTTCAGAGCGCTTATCCTCTCCCGGGCCTCCTTTGCTGATGCGCTTTCGGGATACTTGGTGACAATCTGGGAGTATGTGCCGATTGCGCTTTCGGTAAAGCTCTGGTCTCTTCCCGGTTTTTCCTTGTCCCTTTCCGTGTTTTTTCCCTTCAAGAAAAGAGCCTCCGGGATCAGCTCGCTGTCGGGGTAAAGGCGCATGAAATCATCGAGGGCTACCTCTGCCTCGACGTTCTGTTCGTCCAGGTGATACGCCTTCCCGATATCGAAATATGCTTTCTCGAGCAGGGGGGAGGACGGGTGGTCGTTTATCATATTCTTTAGCACCTCTATTGCATCCCGGTAATCTTCCTCCTCAATGAGGCTTTCCGCAGCCCGAAGAGTCACGGTATCCTCTGTTTTCTCTCTCACTTTCCCTGTCTGGCACCCAGAGATGCAAGCTGCGAGAAAAAAGCCGCAAACTATGCCCACCGCTGTTTTGCACATTGGTTGGAAGCACTTGGTCCGGTTTTAATGGTTTGATTATAGGGTAAAAAGAAGTCTCGAAAAAGCAAAAGTTGGATGGGGGTCTCAGACAGCTGGCCAGACAATTTATTTGGAAGCGCCTTTCCCGGTCTTTCCGCAACTGACGGATGTATGCGCTGTTTTGGAGTTTTTCGTCTTGACAGAGGAAAAGGACATAATATAAGGTGAACTCAGTTTTTCAATCGCTTGATTAATTATGACGACACGAAAGAAAAGAAACAGATCTCCAGAAGAGGTCAGGCAGAAAATACTCGTTGCTGCAGAGGAACTCTTTGCCGAGAAAGGATTTGCGGCAACTTCAATCAGGGAAATAGCCGCCAGGGCAGACGTCAACAGTGCCATGATCTACTATTACTTCGACGACAAGCAGGGGCTCTACAGGAGCATCATAGATCTCTGCTCGAATGAAACCTACAGGATGCTCCTTCGGGCATTCAAGGGAAAAAGAGACCCTTCTGAGCAGTTGAGGGAGTTCTGCATTGAATATGCAAGGGCCCACTACCTCAACAGGGATATCGTAAAAATAATGCACAGGGAGATGTTTGCAGATGACGGGCATTTGAGCGACTTTGTCAGCCTCTACTTCAGAAAGAGCCTCGACACCGTTCGTGACATCCTCGAGCGGGGCATCGACACCGGGCGGTTCAGAGAAGTTGACATCGAATTGACGGCGGCAACGCTGTTCGGCCTCATACTCTTTATCTTCCTCACGGAACCGGTCGTCGCATCTTTGAGGAAGCAAGAAGCCCTCGATGAGGCCGCGGTAGTGGGTATAACGGGGGAGCTCATAGATATTTTCCTTGCCGGCATCGTAAAACAACACCATCAGGCAAAATAATCGATTGTTTAAAAAAGCGGGAAGCCATGCCGGTTCTTTCAGATATCAAGCGATGTTTGCTCTTTTTTTCGTATAAACGGCTTTGATCAATAAGATGCCTGTGTGATCTGTGACGGAGGCCTGGTTGCGGGCAGTCATCCAGAGAGTCCTGCGGGCGAAGATAACCGCTGGCGGCAGGGAAGTCGCTGCAATCTCCAGGGGGATCCTGGTATTTCTCGCCGTGCAGAGGGGCGATGGCGAGGCTGATGTCGAATACATCTCCCGCAAGATTTTCAGCCTTAGAATTTTCCCGTCGGAAGATGGAAAAAAGGAGAGCGAACTCTCCGTTTTCGATGTGGGCGGCGAGATCTGCCTCGTTCCCCAATTTACCCTTGCAGGGGATGCGAGAAAGGGGAACAGGCCCTCCTACTCAGACGCGGAGGAGCCGGAGATCGCCCGGAAACTCTTCTCGATGGTACTGGCGGCCCTTGAAAGAAAGGGGCACAGTGTCGTCTCGGGGGCATTCCGGGAACACATGCAGGTGGAAATAATAAATGACGGCCCGTACACGGTAATGCTGGATTCGAAAAAAAAATTTTAGCGAAGGAGATAGGCGATATGAAGATCACGGTTATCTCGGATCATATCCGGGGGGTTGCTGCAGATATCCTTGCAGTCGGCCTCTTTGAAGGAACGAAGAGGCTGCTTGGTGTCACGAAGATAGTCGATGAAATAATCGGGGGCGCTATCGCCCGGGCCGTCAAAAGGGGTGAACTGAAAGGCAAATTCGGCGAAACCATGGTCTTTTTGTCGGAGGGCAGACTTGCATCGGACCGCGTCGTTGTGGTCGGACTCGGTTCAAAGGAGAAATTCTCTCTGGACAGGGCCAGACACCTTTCGCTGTACCCGGTGAAGATCGCCAAGAGTCTCAAGAAAAAACACCTTGCCACGGTGCTGCCCGGTGACGGTGAGGGCGGCTTTGATGTGAGGGATCTATCCAGGTTCCTGACCCTCGGGTATCTCCTTTCCAACTATTCTTACGACAGGTTCAGGGAAGAGAAGGCACATCGTCTGGATCGGCTGACCATTGTCGATGAGAAGGGTGGATCCGCGAAAGAAATAAACAGGGGCGTTTTCGAGGCCAGAGGAACAGCCGCGGGAGTCAATTATGCCCGGGACCTCGTCAATACCCCCCCCGTTTACCTCCGGCCCGATGACCTTGCGAAGGAAGCGGCGAAGCTCTCAGTGGGGAAGGTCAGGGTAAGAGTTTACAATGAGAGGGAGATAAAGAAGATGGGGATGAGGGGTCTGTATGCGGTCGGGATGGGCTCGCCGTCTCCACCCCGCCTTATCGTGGCGAACTACCGGGGGGGCAGGGTAAAAGATAAGCCACTGGCAGTCATCGGGAAGGGGGTGACCTTCGATACCGGGGGGATTTCCCTGAAAAAATGGGAAGGTATGGACAAGATGAAATACGATATGGCGGGAGCCGCTGCGGCACTGGGGGTACTCAAGGCTATCTCTTCTCTGGGAGTGAAAAAGAATGTTCTCGTTGTGGTGCCCGTTGCGGAAAACATGCCGTCGGGAACCGCCTACAGGCCGGGCGATGTTATCAAGATGATGTCGGGAAAAACCGTCGAGGTTCTAACCACCGACGCAGAGGGAAGACTGATCCTTGCCGATGCAATTCACTTTGCCAGGACAAAGTTCGGTGCGAAAGCCATCATCGACATTGCTACCCTGACCGGGGCCTGTGTGGTTGCTCTCGGAGGTATCTCCATGGGTATGATGGGAAATGACCGGGGCCTGCTCGACAAATTTGCGGAGGCATCGAAACAAAGCGGGGAGAGGTCATGGGAACTTCCTCTTTTTGAGGAGTATGGCGAGCAAATCAAGAGTGAAGTTGCCGACATCAAGAACCTGGGAGGTCCCGAAGCGGGAGCGATAACCGCCGGTTACTTTCTCAGCCATTTCGTCGGTGACGCTCCCTGGGTGCACCTGGACATAGCGGGGGTGGCCTGGAGGGACAAAGAAAATATGGGGTATATGCCCGGTGCAACCGGTGCCGGTGTGAGGCTGGTGACAGAGCTTGTCAAGTCATATGATTAGAGGGCCGGATTGAAGTGCGGAAGTTTTTAAGAGAGTGCCATTCGCCGAAAAATGGCATCGAGACGAGAGCTATGTTTCGGGCTCGATGAGCCGGCCCAGATGGGTGTGGAGCTTCATCGCCGCCCGGGAGAATCTTGTCCGGGATATGTCATCCCCCCGGTTTTTACCGATAAAGTTGATGTGCTTTCCGATGTCGCCGGCGGTGTCTATGTCGAAGAGCTTTTCCGTCAGGGCGTAGGATAGTTTTTCCGCTTTCAGGTTTGAAACTGTTTTCCTGAGCACCCTGTCCGTTGACCAGGGAATCCCGAGAAACGGGAGGGGGGTAAATTTATTCAAGCCGATGAGGTAGTAGCCGCCGTCTTCACAGGGGCCAAGGACCACATCCGCCCTCGAGAGCATGGATACGGAATTGATAATTGTCGAAGCCTTCAGGAGAGGGATGTCTGTCCCCACGATTACCGTGGGAAGTCCGGTTTGCGCCATGACGAGTTTTACCGCCCGCAGCATTTTTTCTCCGAGGTCACGGCCGGACTGAGGAAAGATTGTTATCCCCGAGCCGTGGAATCTATCAAAGTACCGGGAGTTTTCCGGTTCGATAAAGAGGTATTTTTTTGCCCCCTTGAGGGAGATTAAAACATCCATGGTGTCCGATAGCATCGCCTCGTAGAGATTTGCGCCGACGTGAGGGGTGAAGGGAGGTGTAAGGCGGGTTTTTACCCTGCCGGGAACAGGTTCCTTGGCCATGGCCAGAACAGAGAAATGATGCAATGTAAAGCCCTCTCTCGCAAAGATTTTTTGATTATCGACTATGGAAATTATAGATTAAGTTGCCAGAATAGAAAGGGATAATGTGATATGGTTGGTGGTAATGAGCTTCCCTGGCCGGCTGTCTTCTCTTGGGGATCAGGTTTGGAGGGTTTTGGGATAGAATAAAAGCAGTTTATTTTCAGGAAGAGGTGCGATATCATCGTTTACCTTGACTATCAATGGGGTCTGACAGCATGGATAAAAAAATTCTGAGACTCGGTTTGCCGAAGGGATCCCTGCAGGAATCCACCCTGAAGATCTTCAAGAAGGCCGGGTTCAATATCTCCGTCGGTCCCAGGTCTTACATACCCGCGATAGACGACCCTGAAATAACAGGCCTTCTGATCAGGGCACAGGAAATGGCGCGCTATGTTCAGGACGGGATCCTGGATGTGGGTCTTACCGGCAGGGATTGGGTCCTGGAACAGCGATCCAGGGTCAAAGAAGTGTGCGAACTCAATTACGCAAAGGGAGGTCTGCGGCCCGTCCGCTGGGTTATTGCAGTTCCGGAAGGATCAAAGATTCGGAGGGTCGAAGACCTTCAGGGGAAGAGAATTGCCACCGAACTTGTCAACGTTACAAAGAGATATCTCCGGGAGAGGGGTGTCAGCGCCCTCGTGGAGTTTTCCTGGGGGGCAACGGAGGTGAAGGCGCCGGTGCTTGCAGATGCCATTGTGGAGGTAACCGAAACGGGTTCTACGCTGAAGGCGAACAAATTGAAAATAATCGAGACCATCCTCGAGTCCAAGACGCTGCTCATCGCAAACAGGCAGTCCATGAAAGATCCCTGGAAAAGGACCAAGATCGGCAAGGTAGCCCTTCTTTTAAACGGTGCCCTGAATGCAGAGGAGAATGTGGGGCTGAAGATGAACGTGCAGAAAAAGAACCTCCCTACCATACTGGAGGTGCTCCCATCTCTTCAGAGCCCCACCGTATCGGCTCAGACAGATGATCGATGGGTCAGCCTCGAGGTCATCGTAAACGAGAGGACGGTAAGGGACCTGATTCCCGAACTCGTGGAGAAGGGCGCCACCGGCATCGTTGAATATCCGTTGAACAAGGTCATTCCTTGAAAGACCACGAGGAAAAGATCGCCCATCTTCTGGATTCTGTCTTCGCAAAGTATGGAAACTCATACCTCGACACAGACCCCGTCGGCCTGGTTCACAGGTTTTCCTCGGAGGAGGATATCGAGGTGGTGGGTTTTTTCGCAGCCCTTCTCGCTTTCGGGAACGTTCTCCAGATCAAAAGGTCTATAGAAGCCCTTCTCGAGATACTGGGCCCTCACCCCGCAGGTTTCGTAAAAAATTTCACCTTCAGGAAGAAATCAGCGCTCGACGGTTTCCGGCACCGCTTCGTGGGGGGAGAACAGGTTGCAACCCTTATCCTTTCATTGAGAAAGGTCATAGCGCAGCGAGGGTCGATCAAAAATGCGTTTGTTGATGACTATGCCCCGGGAGACATGGTGGGCAGCTTGAGCCGTTTTATAAGAAACCTGAGAAGGGCGGCTGGCGGAAGGGGGGATTTGCTGAAATTTCTCCTTCCAGACCCGGAAAGGGGAAGTGCCTGCAAGAGGCTCTTCCTCTACCTTCGCTGGATGGTGAGGAGGGATGATGGTGTGGATTTCGGGATCTTTGATTCCGTGAGCCCGGGAGATCTGGTCATCCCCCTCGATACGCACGTTGCCCGGCTGTCCGGGCTTTTCGGTTTTACGCGGAAAAAAATCAGGAACTTATCGATGGCCCTCGAGATAACCGAATTTCTGCGGCGCTTCGACCCTCACGACCCTGTCAAATATGATTTTGCGTTGACCAGGATCGGTATCGTAGAGGGTTGTCGGGGGGTATTCTCCGTGAGCCGCTGCCGCGACTGCCAGGCATGGGAAGTGTGCAGAGCGTTACCCGCACAGTAGCGCCAGGTTGCCCCCCTCTGTTCGCTTTTTGGCTATCTTTTTGATCCCCGAGGCCCCCAGCATCTTCAAGACGTCCCTCTCCGCGTGGACTTTGCCCTTCAGGGTATTTACGAGCATGTTTACCGAGAACAGGGCAGCGTGGGGAGGATGGGTGCCGCTTTTGTCAGAGGTCATGTTGTGGAGCAAAAGCTGCCCTCCCTGTGTGAGCCAGCCTCGTAACCGGGTAAAGAGCGTTACGCACTCTTCTTCGCTCAGGCTGTGGATGATGTTCGACAGAATGACCAGGTCGTACTTCCTGCCGGGGTCGGTTGAAAAGAAGTTTCCTTCGATGAAGCGTATTTTTCTCAGCTCCTCCCTGTTTTCTGCCCGGATGATTCGTTTTGCCTCCCGAACCATTTCGGGAAGGTCGAGCACGTCCACCCTTTCCGTGGGGGCTCTTTCCATGACGGAGAGAGCGTACCTTCCCGTGCATCCTCCCACGTCGAGGATCGAGTTGACGAAGGAGAAGTCAAAGAGAAGGGCGATCTCCCTTCCAACAGTGGTCCCTCCCTGGTGCATCGCGAGAGCAAAGTTAAAGAGAGAATGCCGGCCTGTCTTGTATTTCAAAACGGCGAAACCCTTCTGCGGCTTCCCCTTTTTCATGACCGACGGAAGGTCGCCCCACGATTCCCACATATCCATGTTGTGGAGGACGAAGCCCGTGAGGGGCTCATCCCCGTCATCCACCAGGTGTTTCCTCCCAAAAGAGCTGTTCCGATACGCCTTTTGCCGCTTTTCGATGAGACCGAGCCCTGTGAGGGCGTTCAGGAGAATCTCCGTGCCTCTTTTGTCGAGTCTGAGCGAAACGGCTACCTCCCCCGATGACCGGTGGGTGTTGCCCAGGAAATTGAATATGCCAAGATATGTTGCAGTAAAGAGTATCTGGCTTTCCCAGTATCCCCTTAATATGCCGTTAAATTTTTCCCTGTCCATGCAATACCTCTCTCAATTAATGCTTGATAAAACAACTCGCACTATTATAAGTTTATTTCATGTAAGGCGGTGAAGATAGTGGCGGTATATCTATGAAGAAAAAACTCGGCGAAATACTCGTTGAAGCCGGCTTGATTACGGAGCAAGAACTCAATTACGGCCTGAAATCCCAGAGGCAGCTGGGCGGAACAGTTGGCGAAGCCCTCGTGAGGCTTGGATACGTCTCGGAAGAGCAGATCTTGAGTTCCCTTTCAAAACAGCTGTCCATCCCCCATGTAAACCTGCATAAAATTTCAGTCCCCGATGATGTGCTCAAAATCGTAACCTACTCTTTAGTCAAGGAAAAAAAGATCCTTCCGCTGGGATATGAGGGGTCCAAACTCATCGTCGGGATGGTGGACCCGACAGACCTGGAAGTGCTTTCACAGATTGAATTCAAAACGGGAAAGGCGACGAAACAGGTCATCATATCCTCACATCAGTTTGGCGAAGCACTTTTGTACTTCGAAGACAGGGGTTACGGGACGGTTGCCTTCGAGTTGAAAGCGGAGGCGGTGAGAATTACCGAGCCTCTCGGAGAGGATGTGGATAGCCTGCTGGCAACCCTCGTAGAATCAGGGGGACAGGATCTTCACCTATCCGCGGGAGCCATACCAAGCATTAGAGTCGATAATGAGCTGAAACGACTTAACTTTCCTGCTCTCTCTCCGGGACAGATGGAAAACATGGTATCCACGATCCTCACCCCTTCGCAGAAAGAGAGGTTCGAAGAGACCTTTGAGCTCGATTTTGCCTATTCCCTGGAAGGGGTGGGCAGATTCAGGTGCAACCTTTACAAGCAGAGGGGATCGATCGCATTTATTTCCCGACACGTGGTGGAGGAGGTTCCGCATGCCGAAGAGCTCGGACTCCCCGGCTTTGTCCACGAGTATGCCCTCAAACTGAGCGGGCTGATTCTCATCGTGGGGCCGAATGGTCATGGAAAGTCCACCACGCTGGCATGTATGGTCGATATCATCAACAGGGAGCGGAAGGCAAATATCATCACCATAGAGGATCCCATCGAGTACACCCATAAACACAAGAACTCGAATGTCAACCAGCGCGAGGTCGGCACCGACACCAGATCTTTCGCCGATGGCCTGAAGCACATCTTCAGGCAGAACCCGGACGTGATAGTGATCGGGGAGCTCCGGGACTTCGAGAGCATATCTATCGCGCTGACAGCGGCAGAGACGGGCCACCTCGTTATGGGGACGCTCCACTCAAACAATGCCGTCTCCGCGGTGGACAGAGTATTGGATATATTCCCCCCAAATCAACAGCAGCAGGTGCGGGCCCAGTTTGCCGATAGCTTCCAGCTCGTTTTTTCGCAGCGCCTGATAAAGAGAGCAGATGGTGCGGGGAGGGTTCTTGCGTGGGAGAAAATGGCTACCAGCCCCCGGGTCAGGAATTCCATACGGGAGGGAAAGACCCATTTTCTCAAGAACATGATGCATACAAACCTCGAGGAGCTCGTGAGCATCGACTGGACAATTGCAGAGCTCGTCGCCGCCGGGAAGGTTCGGTACGAAGAGGCGATAAAGCTTTCCGATGACCTGAATTATTTCAACGATCTGTTGAAATTAAGGGGCGTTTACCGGTGAGGGGAAGATTGTTTCGAACATGCTTTGCAACAGGGTCAAAAGTGCGGTGGAACTCCTTGTGGCTCCATACACTGTTGTGAACCTCCTGTGGCTTTTGGTCTCTTTGACCTCGACACACAAGCCACCGGGGCCAAAAACCGGTGGTTTTTTTATTGAGGAAATTCTGGAGGCGGGAAATGATAGGTAAAAGGGTTCGGCTGGAAAGGATTATCGACAGAAATACCGGGAAAACCGTTATCGTGCCTCTGGACCACGGACTCACGGTGGGTCCGATAGATGGCCTGGTCGATGTTTCCCGGGCGGCCAATTTGATTGCCGAGGGGGGAGCGAATGCAGCGGTCGTTCACCGGGGCGGGGCGATGTTCGGCCACCGGGGGTATGGCAAAGACCTAGGACTCATCATCCACCTTTCTGCTTCCACGAACCTTGCCCCGGATGCGAACAGAAAAATCCTCGTGGCAACGACAGAAGACGCTATACGGCTTGGTGCCGACGCAGTATCCATCCACATTAATCTGGGTGCCGACGACGAAGCTGAAATGTTATCCGATTTCGGCAGGGTATCATCGTCCTGCCAGCTGTGGGGAATGCCGCTCCTGGCGATGATGTACACGAGGGGGCCAAAAATTTCGAATCAGTACGACCATAAATATGTCAAGCACGCCGCGAGAGTCGCTGCCGAGATGGGTGCCGATATCGTAAAGGTTCCCTACACCGGCTCGGCCGAGACATTCAGTGAGGTTGTAAAGGGGTGCGCAATCCCGATCGTTATTGCGGGGGGCGAGAAAATGAGCAGTGATTTTGAGGTGCTGAAGATGGTTCAGGAGGCAATAGCTGCGGGTGGGGCAGGTGTTTCCATCGGGAGAAACGTCTTCCAGCACGACATGCCGACGGAAATGATGAGAGCAATTTCAGAGATCGTGCACAACGGCAGGCCCGCCGAGGAGGCAATGAAGTTCCTTAAAAAGGGAGTTTGAGATGGAGTTCTGGGTAAGGAGCATACCGTATGACAAAGAAATAATAACCTTTGCTCTCGAGCGGGGGGTATCGACGTTCTGGGTCCCCGAAGAGTCTGTCACGGAGGTAAAAAAACTGGGAAGGGTAACGGTTGTGGCAAATAGCGGAGACGTCAGGCCCGGCGTGGACTTCATGGTCTGCGAGATTAAAGACCGGGGAAACCTCGAAGAGATAGAGTCCCTTCCGCCCGACACGTTGATTTACATCGAGGCGAAGAGAAATGAGATCATTCCCCTCGAAAACCTCGTGGCAATGGGGAAAAAGGTCATCGTGCCGGTGAAGAGCGAAGACGACCTCCGGGTTTTTTCGGGAGTCCTCGAAAAGGGCGTGTGGGGGATCCTTTTTGATCTGCATTCCCCCGGTGATCTCTCCTTCCTTCTTTCCCGGTTCGATGAATGGAAGATATCCCTTGATCTGAGAAAAGGGGTCATCACCGAGGTGACCGTCCTGGGGCTGGGCGACAGAGTTTGCGTTGACACCTGCACACTTATGAGAGGTGCTGTCGGCATGCTCGTAGGTAACTCCTCGCGGGGCTTTTTCCTTGTCTCTGCGGAGAATGTGGCATCAGAGTATGTGAGTGAGAGGCCCTTCAGGGTGAATGCCGGTGCCGTGCATATGTACACGCTGCTGCCATCGGGGAGGACGGGCTATCTCTCGGAAATCTCTGCAGGAAGCCAGGTTCTCACCGTTGGAAGCGATGGGACCGGCGAGGTTGCCTGGGTCGGCCGGTCGAAGATAGAGAAAAGGCCCCTTATCCTGGTCAAGGGAGACGTTGAGGGGAGGGAAGTTTCGGCGATACTTCAGAACGCGGAAACGATACGGCTCGTTTCCCCCCAGGGCGAGCAGATATCAATAGCCGACATCAGGAGGGGAACGGAGGTCATGTGCTACCTGGATGATGGGGCGAGGCACTTCGGGATGAAAATAGAGGAAACGGTGGAGGAGAGGTGATTGCCCGTCGGATAAGTGGGCAACCCGGGCCTTTCTTCCCTTTAACGGGAAGGACCTATAGCTTATTCGGATCGATTAATTAGTCTTTCCATATCATTTTTTTAACTGGTACAATAAACATACGGATAGCGGAGGAAATTTATGTTCGGATTAGGTTTGCCGGAACTGCTCATCATTCTGGTTATCGTGGTCCTCATTTTCGGTGCCGGAAAGCTTCCTCAGATAGGGGCGGGTCTGGGTCAAGCGATCGGGAATTTCAAGAAAGCAATCAAGGATTCGAAGTCAATAGATGTTACTCCCAAGGATGATGAGGAGAAAAAAAAAGAGTGAACGCCTCCTAGCCCGCACAAAGAAGTCGATTCCCACATATTTTTGCGTGTTCCCCCGGTCCTTTTCCACGCGTGCTGGCTATTCGATGCTCTCCACTTTGTAGGCCTCTATTTTTTCCGGCAGGTCGAAAAAGACGATCATAAACGGCACCGATGAGCCGGGCTGAATGTCTATGTTTGAGAGGTTTTTTCCGAGCTTGTTCTGGAGGGCTTCTTCGATAGCTCTTTTGGAGGAATTTTTAAGGATTTTGTTCCCGAGGAGGTTTCCGGCATAAACGGTTTTATCCCTGAGAACGTTGCTCCTCTCATCGAGCAGCTGACCTTTCAGGACAATCCCGCTGTTTACGGTATTTGAGAGATTGACAACGTCTCCTTTTATGATGAAGATTTTACCCTCATTCTGGTTTGTGTCATAGTAACCGATGAGGTTTGTGATATCGAACTGGCCCACGGATACTCCGCCTTTCATGCCCAATAGAGCGCGCACCTGGGGTGCATATTTGATTATCAATGCATTTCCCGGCTCCGTAAAAGCAAGGTATGCCCCTCCCCCTGCAATGGCGATGAGAAAAACAAGGAGCACGAGGAGGAATCCTGCGATTTTTGATTTTCTCCCCCTCCTGACATATGTCTTCGGGACGTACTCATAGGGAGAAGCTGTCTCATGCGAAATCGGCTCCGAAATGTCGATATGCATATCTGATATATCCCCTTCCGGAAACGATATGTCACCTTTGATTTTTTCTTCTTCCTGCATCAGGGTTTCTGCAGGGGATTCCATCAGGGAGTCGGCAGAAACAGATGGATGATATTCGTGGTCAGCCTCCCCCTCGTCTTGTGAGGGTTCCCTGCTTATGGCGCTGGTGAAGTCCAGGGAATCTTCAAAATCGATTTTCGTATCCTGAAGTTTTAGGTCGAAATCCTCTTTTGCCTCCGTTACTTCCGCGTCCTTGCTGATAAAATCGAGTGTTTCGCCGGCAGTCATGATTTGGGGGTCTTCGGCATCTTCTCCTCTTACTCCCTCTTTTTCCTCCTCTTTGCCGAAGGGGAATCCTTCTGTTATTGCTTCCTCCTCATCATCAGAGGCTGTCGTCTCCTTTCTTTGAGTTCCTTCAAATTCCGTGTAATCCGCTGATTCCGGCAATATTTGGGATTCATCCCTGAGAGAGCCGAGAAACTTCTCGAAAGCCATGTCCATGTCGTCTTGCCCTGCATCCTCTCTTTGCATATCCCCCGGAACCGGTTCTGTCACGGTGTCTATGCCGTCCTCCTCGGGCGCTGTATCGTGTGCGGAGGGCAACCCTTCCGTTGCGTTTTCTGCCGGAATGCCCTCTCCGTGCGGCAAATCTTCCCCCGGGGCCTGGGGGGCAGAAAGGAGAGCCTCGCCTGTATCTTCCGCAGCGGGCGCCGAAACGTCCTCAGCAACCTCCTGCTCTGTTTCGTATTGTTCGGAAGGCGGGGCGGGCGGCTCTGCCGGGGCCGTATCCCGCTGTTCTTCAGAAGCTTCCTCCTCCATCTGTTTTTTCAGCTCTTCTGCCTGGATACCGCTTATGAACTCACCCTTTAAATGTTCGTATTCGGGCTTCATGACGATTATGTAATCCGAGCACTTTCTGCATTTTACCCTCGCCCCTTTTCCCGCTATCTTGTCTTCGTTGAGCCGGTACTTCGTCTTGCAACTGTCACACTGAATTATCATCAATTGCCTCCTGCTCTAGGTGTCTGTATGGCATCCTCTAGATAGAGAAGGATGTCTTTTATGTTACGGTATTTTTCAGAAAAGTCCATACCATATCCTATGATGAAGCCGGATTCGATTTCAAATCCAACGTAGTCGATTTTCAGGGTTCCCTTGCGTCGCCCCCTTTTGTCGACGAGGGAGCAGATTTTCAGGGAAGAAGGATTTTTCCCCGCGATGTACCCGACGATAGAATCGAATGTTGCACCCGTGTCTACAATGTCCTCGACGATAATTACGTCCCTGTTCGCAACATCGATGGAGAGGTCTTTCGTAATGATGGGGGACCTGTCCGGCGCGGTTTTTTTTCCGTAGGAAGAGACACCGAGGAAGTCTATCTCTACGTCGACTCCCTCTATGCTCCGCACGAGGTCTGCAAGAAAGATGAAGGCCCCTTTTAAGATTCCGATCAAAACCGGCGTCTTGCCACGGTAGTCCTGTGAGATCTGCTTGGCTAATTCCTTGACTTTGAGCTCTATTTCCCCGGATGGGAAAAGTATTTTGAATTTGTCCCTGCCCATGTATATATAGCGATCTTCAGGTGGCTATATCTAAATATAGTAAAATTGTGGCACGCGTACAAGCCAACAGATGTATTCGACTTTTCACCTCCATGGGAGAAATTTCCTTCTTTAGGATCCTTTCAGGTTTTTCAGGTACATTTTCTCGCCCAGTTTTGCAAGCAGCATGCTCACCTCGAAGATTGAGAAGAGGGGAAACCCGACGATCAACTGAGAGATGATGTCAGGAGGGGTAATGATCGCTGCGATTATAAAGGAGAGGAGGAAATAGAACTTCCTTGCCCCCTTGAAGAACTCACTTCTCAGCAGCCCGATCTTCGCGAGGTAAAATGAAGTAACCGGGATCTCGAAGATCACCCCGAATATCAAAAACAGCCTTATCACAACGGAAACAGAGCTCTTTATCGTCGGCATCGGCTTGATGAGCTCCTTTCCAAAGGACAGCAGGAAGGGAAAAAGAACGGGGAGAATGATAAAGTAGCAAAACAGGATTCCCAGAAAAAGTGCCAGGACGGCCATGGAGACAAACTGAATTGTGGCTTTTTTCTCCCTGCTGTAAAGGCCGGGGACAACGAACATCCACAGCTGGTAGAAGACATAGGGGCTGGCAATGACAAGGCCGCTCAAAATTGAAATTTTTATGTAAGCGATAAACGCCTCGGTGAGATTGACGAAAACGAGTGTCGAACCTTCGGGTATCGAGGACAGAAGGGGTTTCAGCAAAACTTCGAGTATCTTTTCCGCAAAGATGTAAGATATGATTGCCAGTCCGAAAACGGCGACAAGGGCTTTTATCAGTCTCTTCCGAAGCTCTTCAAGGTGTTCGGTGATCGGTAATTTCTCATCCTTCATCGGGGGAGCTGGACTCCTTCCCTAACCCATCGGCCTTCTCTTCATCCTCTTCCTTGTGATCCAGTGCTTTCTCCAGGTCTCCTACATCCTTTTTGACTTCTCTGTGAATGTCGTTGCCCAATTCCCTCAATTTTTCCATCTCTTCCTTCAACTCCGATTTCAGCTCTTCCTCCTCGACAACATCCTCGAAGCTTTTCTTGACTTCGTCAGCTGCTTTTTTGAATTCTGCAAACCCTTTGCCCAGGCTCCTTGCGAGGTCAGGCAATTTCTTGGGCCCGAAAAAAATGAGGGCAATAAGAAGAATCAGGAGGATTTCTTGAAATCCGATTCCAAACATCTCTCCCCCGAAATTTGAGTTGCACCTGTAATTATAAATCCAAACAGCCGGTATTTGGGAATATATTTTCCCCGGATTCAATGGAGAGAGGGCCTCGGCGGGATATGTCGGTCTTCCGGGATAAAAAAATGGCGGGAGTCGGCCGTACCGGGAAAAACTTTTTCCCGATGATTTTTTTTTCTCTTGAGATGCAAACTCTGCCTTGAGTGGGGTAAAATACTATATTTAACTGGTATACACAGGAGGAGGGTAAGATGCGGGCATACCTGGGGATAGATGCGGGGACGTCCTATCTCAAATCGTCACTGCTCATCCCTGCAGATACTCATTTTCCACCCGGTTCAATACCTCCCCACACGGGATATCTTGATGTTTCCCGGGGAAGGGTTTACTTCCTGGAATGCGTCAGGTTTTTCGGCGAGCCTCTGAAGACCGTCGAGGACCATTTGCGAACCTGCCTCGATATGCTGGATAAAATCGGCTGTCAGGTGATCCTCTGTTCGACGGGGAGATTGGGAAAAACTGTTGCGAATCATTTCGGAGGCTACTATGAAAACGAATTTGGTTCGATAGCGAGCGCAGTTTCGGAATGCTTCCCTGAAGCCAATGCCGTTTTTGAAATTGGTGCCGAGACCTCTAAGTTCATAAGCCTCAAGAGGGAAAAGGAAGGACAGCTCATCATAGACGAGTACGGAACGAATGGAGAATGTGCAGCGGGAACGGGATCTTTCATAGATCAGCAGGCGTCGAGGATGAAAGTCGAAGTGGAAACTATCGGGGAAAATGTAAGAGACGTGAAGCATGCGGCCCGGATAGCGGGAAGATGTTCGGTATTTGCGAAGACGGACATGGTTCACGCCCAGCAAAAGGGAGCCACTCCCGAGCAGATATTGAAAGGGCTCATGATCGCCGTCGCGAGGAACTTCAAGAGCAACGTGTTCCGGGGAAGAAAGCTGGTCCCTCCGGTGCTCTTTCTCGGCGGTGTGGCGGGAAACAGAGGCGTATTTGACGCCCTGGTAGAAACGTTCCAGTTGAGGGAAGGGGATATTATCCGTCCCCCCCACTACCGCCACTACTCTGCTGCGGGCGTTGCGATGCTCGTGTCGGGAAAATGCAAGGAGGCGGAAGAGCCGGTTCTCAGAGAGAAAGGAATAAAAGTGGCAGCGCAGCAAAGGAGCACGCAATCCCAGCCCCCTCTGGTCCGGGACAATGTCGTCTTTCTGAGAAATAACGAGAACAGGGCTGCTCATGAAATGGCTGCCATCCCGGGAAGGGATGTCTTCATCGGCATAGACGTGGGATCGGTGAGCACGAACTTTGCCGTGGTGGACAACGATGGGAAAGTTATCGAGGAGGTGTATGTCGGCACCGATGGAAGACCCGTTTACGTGGTTTCGAAAAACATGAGGGAATTGGGCGGCAAACTGCAGGGGAAGGTTCACGTTCGGGGGATTGCGACTACCGGTTCGGGAAGGGAGTTGATCGGCGAACTCGTGGGGGCCGATGTGATCATCGATGAGATCACCGCCCACAAGACGGGCGCATCATTTGTTTCCATGCAGTCCTTCGGAAGCAGGGTGGATACTATTTTCGAGATCGGCGGCCAGGATTCGAAATTCATATCCATAAGGGACGGTGTCGTCGTCGATTTTGCCATGAACGATGCCTGTGCTGCGGGAACGGGCTCGTTCCTCGAGGAGCAGGCGACAAAAATAGGGGTGAAAATTAAGGACGAATTTGCCGCGCTCGCCTTCTCCTCTAAAAATCCCCTTCGGCTCGGAGAGCGGTGCACGGTATTCATGGAGCAGGACGTGAGCAGCTTCATGAAGAAGGGGGCGGTGAAGGAAGACATCGTTGCAGGGCTCGCATACGCGGTCGTCATCAATTACCTGAACAGAGTCGTGAGAGGAAGGCCCCTGGGAGAGAGGATATTTTTCCAGGGAGGGACGGCCTACAACGACTCTGTTGCCGCCGCTTTTTCCATAATACTGGGGAAACAGGTAATAGTCCCTCCCCATAACGGGGTCATGGGGGCGATTGGAGCCGCACTCGTGGCAAAGGAGAAGTTCGAGAGGGTGGGCGAGGTTACCAAGTTCAGAGGATTTGACCTGGATGGATTGAGGCTCGACCGAAGAGAGTTCCTCTGTAAGGGGTGCTCAAACGAATGCGAGGTAAAGGAGATTACCATCGAAGGGGAAAAGACCTACTGGGGAGATAAGTGCTCGGAGCGCTTCAGAAAGCCGCCTAAGGTACCGGTCAGGCCGAAATCGGAAGACCTCCTGGCGTACAAGGTTTCCCTCTTGAACGGTTACCTCGACGAGGGTGGTGAGAGAGGGAAATATCTGGCTGCTGTTCCGCGGTCCCTCTACTTTTACGAGAGATTTCCCTTCTGGCATGGTTTTTTCAAACACCTCGATGTTTCTCTCAGGGCGACGCCAAACACCTCGAGAAGGATCGCAGAAAAGGGCTTCGATGTCTCTCTCTCAGAGCCCTGTTTTCCCGTCAAAGCCGCCCTGGGTCATGTATCTTTCATGATGAAGGAGATGGAAGACGCGGATTTCTATTTCCTTCCAAACGTAATAAACGCCGAGTACAGAAAGAAAACGACGGAAACCCATTACTGCCCGTGGGGACAAACCCTGCCCTTTGTGGTTTCAGCGAACCCCGAGCTTGCTAAATACATGAATTCAAAGGTTCTATCCCCAACGATATATTTCCGGGACGGGGAAAAGTTCGTGACGAATGACCTGTACAGTTCTTTCAGAAAATTCGGCTGGAAAAAGTCGGCCATACGGGACGCCATACAATCAGGGTACGAGAGTTATGACGAGTTCCTGGAAAAGATCAGGGGGGCAGGAGAAAGGGCGCTGAGAGAGATCGATGCAAATGGGGGCAAGGCCATATTGCTGCTGGGAAGGCCCTACAATATCTACGACAGGGAGATGAACCTCAATATTCCCTCAAAAATCAGGGAGCACTACGGGCTGGATGTCGTCCCCTATGAGTTTATCCCGCACCTTGATGATATCGACATCCACGATCTGAACTGGAATATGTTCTGGAACCTCGGGGGCAAGCTGATCAAGGCCGCCAGGTGGGCAAAGGACAGGGAAAACATGAGCGTCATCTTCATAACCAACTTCAATTGCGGTCCCGACTCTTTTATCCGCCATTACATTGAGCAGGCTTCAGGCAGGCCCTTCCTGATACTTCAGTTTGACGGGCACGGCAACGACGCCGGGTACATGACCCGAATAGAGGCACACCTGGATAGCAGAGGTGTGATGAGGTGGTGGAGAGATGGTGAAGCAAAGAGGGCTTGAGAATCGAAAAATTTTCATCCATCCCATGACCTACACTGGAGCGAGGGCCATGGCGGCGGTTCTGCAGTCTCTTAACCTGGACGGCAGGGTCATCGGGCCCTCCGATGAGAAGACCCAGGAACTGGGAGCGATGCATGCTTCCGGCGAGGAGTGTTATCCCCTGAAGATCACGGCGGGAGACATATTGAAACTCTTTCTCGTCGATGGGCACAAACCCGAGGAGACGGCCATTTTGTTCCCCACATCGAACGGCCCCTGCAGGTTCGGGCAGTATGCCCCATTCATGCAGAAAATACTCGCCGAAAGCGGCCTCGGGGACGTGGAAATTATCTCCCCCAGTTGCGAGGACGGATACGGAAGCTTTGAAAAATACGTCGGCAGGATCATGAAGCCTGCCTGGCTTGGGATCGTGGCTGCCGACATATTGAGGAAACTGCTGCTGATGTACAGGCCATACGAGGTCAACGAGGGCGAGGCGGATAGGCTCTTCGAAATAGCTCTCGATGCAATATGCGAGACCATAAGAGCCCACGGGAAGCGGCCAGATAAGTGCATCAGTTATCTCAAGATGGCTTTTGTGAAAATAAGGGACGATTTCGACCGCATGCCCGTGAAGCGGGAAAAAAGACCTCTCATCGGTGTAGTCGGCGAGATTTTCTGCAGGCTGAACAGGTACAGCAACATGGATGTCATCAGGAAAGTCGAAGCGCTGGGAGGGGAGGCATGGCAGAGCGACGTGGCCGAGTGGATATGGTACACGGACAGGGAGAACGAAAGGGGCTTAAAGAGGCTGGGAAAAGGTTTTTCAAAGGACATGGCTGCGGCCAAACTGAAGTATTACTACCAGAAAAAGACAGAGCATGCGCTCTACTCTCCCTTCAAAGAGACTTTCATCGGAAGGGAGGAGCCCGGAGACGTGATGGATATACTCAGGCTCGCAAGTCCCTACCTCTCCCAGGGGGGGGCTCTGGGAGAGATGATTCTCAGCGTCGGGAAAGCGGTTTACTATCACCGAAAAGGGGCAAAGGGCGTTATCGACATAAGTCCCTTCTCGTGTATGAACGGAATCGTATCTGAGTCGATCTATTACAAGCTCTCAGGGGACCTTGGGGGGATGCCGATAAAGATTTTCTATTTCGACGAAACCCACCGGGATATTGAGTATGACCTCGAGATATTCATGGACATCGCCGGAGATTTCGGAGGAGGCGAAAGGGTGGTTCCGGCTGGCAGGGTCTCCTGAAATGAAGGTTGCCGTCATATCGGACGTTCATTCCAACCTTGAAGCCCTCACGGCTGTGGTTGAGGACGCGAAGAAAAGAGGCGCTGAGCAGCTCTGGTGTCTGGGCGATGTTGTCGGTTACAATGCCGACCCCGACCAGTGCTGTGAAATCGTAAAAGACAGGTGCAGCATAGCGATCATGGGAAACCACGACAGCGCCGTTGTCGGTAACACCGAGCCCTCCCACTTCAACAGGGTGGCGAAAGAGGCGGTGATGTGGTCGAGGAAAGTACTGAAACGCTCCAACATGGAGTTTCTCAAGAGGTTGAGGAGCGCCGTTGTTTTTGACGATACCGTACTCATCGTCCACGGAGCCCCTTCGGATCCCGACAGGTATATCCTTTCCGAAGAGGCAGCTAAAAGTGAGTTATTGTACATGGTACGCAATCTCAAGAGGAAGGTGTGTTTTTTTGGCCACACCCATTTTCCCCTGGCATACAAGATAGGCCCCGACGGAAAATTTTCTTCCTATCGGGGAGAGGGATCCATCACCCTGGAGGAGGACTCGAGCTACCTGGTAAATCCCGGCTCGACGGGACAGCCAAGGGACGGCGATGTAAGGGCGTCATACGTCATGTTCGATCGGGATAAAATGGTGGTGACCTGGGTCAGGGCTCCCTACGATATAAAAACCTGCCAGGAAAAGATAATGACCGCCGGTTTGCCCCCCTTCCTGGCAGAGAGGCTCGAGGCTGGATACTGATGGCTGGCTACAAGGTCCTTCCCCACACGGCGGACCTCAAGATTCTCATCGAGGCCGCGTCGCTGGAGGAGCTGTTTGCCCGGGCAGGGGAGTCACTGGTGAGCATCATCGTTGACAGAAGGCGGGTCAGGAAAGCCGGTAAAAAAGAGGCCTTCGTAGAAGGCGCGGGTATCGAGGATCTCTTCTTTAACTTTCTGCGGTGGGTGCATTTTCAGTTTTACGGCGAGGGCTTCCTGATCAGATCCATAAACGGTAAGCTGGAGAGAGGCGAATGTATATACCGCCCGGAAGCCTGGGGAGAGCCTTTTCACGAGGGCAGGCATGTCCTCAAAACTGAGATTAAAGCGGTAACCTATCATGACCTGAGGGTCGAAAAAAGCGCTGAGGGGTACATGGCAACCTTCATCCTCGACGTGTAGGGGGAGTCATGAAGTTCGAAGGCATTGAGCTGGTAAAAGTAAACGATTACATGTGGGAAATTCCAAAGGCCGGCAAAATGAAGGTTCCCGGTGTTGTGTTTTCCTCCAGGGAAATGCTCCAGGACATCGTGAAGGATGATAGCCTCCGGCAGGTTGTGAACGTGGCGCACCTTCCGGGTATCGAAAAATACAGCATTGCCATGCCCGACATCCATCGCGGATACGGTTTCCCCATCGGTGGGGTTGCGGCAATGGACATGGACAGGGGGGTCATAAGCCCCGGGGGCGTGGGATATGACATCAACTGCGGATGCAGGCTGTTGAGAAGCGACCTCGAACTCGAGGACATTGAACAACAGCTGGACAGGCTCGGAGCGGCGCTTTTTACGAACATACCATCCGGTGTCGGCTCGACGGGGAAGATAAGGCTCGGCAGGGCGGAGCAGAGAGACGTTCTCAGCCAGGGTGCGCGCTGGGTGGTCAAGCAGGGGTTCGGTTCCGAGGAAGACCTGGAAAGGACGGAAGATGGGGGGACTTTTCACGGCGCCGACCCCGACGTTGTTTCCGAAAAAGCCCTGAAAAGAGGGAGAGACCAGCTGGGAACTCTCGGCTCGGGCAACCATTTTCTCGAGATTGATCTGGTTGAGGAGATATATAACCCCGAAGCCGCCGATGCTTTCGGCTTGAGGGGGGGGCAGGTTGTCGTCCAGGTTCACTCAGGCTCCCGAGGCTTCGGTTACCAGGTGTGTGATGATTTCCTGGGCGAGATGGTCAGATACATGAGGGAAAAGGGTCTCGACCTTCCGGACAGGCAGCTTGCCTGCGCGCACATACAATCACCTGAGGGGAAAAGGTATTTAAAGGGACTCGCATGTGCAGCAAATTATGCATGGGCCAACAGGCAGGTCCTCAGCCACTTCACGAGGGAGACGTTTCAGCAGGTACTCCAGACGGGACCTGCCGGACTCGGGATGGACCTCGTGTATGACTGCGGTCACAACATAGTGAAGATAGAAAATCACGACGTGGGAGGGAAACAGAAGAAACTCCTCGTCCACAGGAAAGGATCAACCCGCTCACTGCCTGCAGGAAGGCCCGAGCTTCCCCCGGTATACAGGGACGTGGGGCAGCCGGTACTCATACCGGGAGATATGGGGCGAAGCTCATATGTGCTCGTGGGATCCGAGAATGCTCTGACTCTTTCTTTCGGAAGCACCTGCCACGGTGCGGGAAGAACGATGTCCAGGGCCAGCGCCAAGAGACAGTTCCGGAAAAGAGATATCAAGGGTGAACTCCTGAAGAGGGGTATAAGGGTTTTTGCGGCCGGGAGGGCAACCCTCTTGGAGGAAGTATCCGAAGCATACAAGGATGTGTCGGAGGTGGTTGAGGTCGTGCACAGGCTCGGCATTGCGGAAAAGGTGGCGAAACTCAAGCCACTTCTCGTTGTGAAGGGATAGGAAGCGCTGCTGACCTGACAGTTCCCCGAATACAGCCAAGGGTTTACCTTTCAATCACCCCCCGATGCTGGTCATGCACCTTTTCATCTGGCCGCTTCTGAACAGATACCCCTGGTCGTACCGTGCGGGTTTTTCTGACAGAGCCCTCTTTATTACATCCATGATCTCGGAGTCTCCGCTGCCGTTTTCAAGGGCCGACCCCACATCATATGCCGTCCTATTGAGGAGACAGTTGAGAATTTCTCCGCCGGCGGTAATCCTCAACCTGTTGCAGTCGGAACAAAAGGTTCTGGAGAGGGGAGCAATCAGCCCTATTTTCCCTGCGAACCCCTTTAGGTCGTACTGAAGGGAAGTTTCACCTCTGGCCCTTCTTCCCCTCACTTCACCATACTTATTCCAGAGAGCCGCCTCAACCTTCGACACGGGAACAAAACCTGTGTCCCTGAGGCTTCCTATCGGCATCTTTTCTATGAATCGCACTTCCACGGGGTGGGTTCTGGCAAACTCGATGAAGCTTTCTATCTCATCGCTGTTCACTCCCGGGATGAGAAGGACGTTTAACTTTAACGGAAATAGTTCTTTCGCTATTATCCCGTTTATTCCCTCGAGCACCTGATCGAGCAGGTCGTAACCGGTGATCTTCCTGAACCTGTCTGCCTTCAGCGTGTCCAGGCTCACGTTGAATCGGTCTATGCCCGCCTTCCTCAGGTCTTCCAGGTACCTGGTTACGAGAATACCGTTTGTCGTCATGCAGAGTTCAGCGTGGGGAGCCGACTTTTTGATCATTTCGATAAAGAGGGGCAGGTCTTTGCGGACGAGTGGCTCCCCGCCCGTTATCCGTATCTTGCTGATCCCGAGGGGGAGGAGCATCTCGATGAGCCTGGTCATCTCTTCGTAGCGAAGGAGTCGCTTATCCTTTCTCGCTGACACGACGGCGGGTGGCATACAGTAGGTGCATCTGAGGTTGCACCTGTCGGTGACAGAGATTCTCAGGTAGTTGACCGTCCTGCCAGTGTGATCTGAAAGTAATGGCACGCTGTTGGCCCTCATAAAATGTCGTCCAGAAATTTTTTCTTCTCCTCCCGCATTTTCACCTCCGGCTGGAGCCAGGGTGGCGTGGTTCCCAGCCTGAATGGTACCATTATTCCCCTCTTATCTTTGCCAACCCTCAACCCGCTTTTGGGGTCGACTTTTGCAAACACGATTCCCGGTGCGAGATCGAACTGGGAGGCGGGATACTTCCGTATCGCCTTTTTCATGTATCGTATCCAGATTGGAAGGGCTGCAACGGCCCCCGTTTTCCCCTTTCCCATGGTTATGGGGTTGTCGAACCCGACCCAAACTCCGGCGAGAACTCTCGGCGAAAAACCGATGAACCAGGCATCGATGTAGTCGTTCGTGGTCCCCGTTTTCCCCGAAAGATTCGTTCCCAGAAACTTCGCCTTTCTTCCCGTTCCATCCCTGATGACTGATTGAAGCATGTATGTCATTATATACGACGTTTCTGGAGATAATACTTGTGTGAGGGTGGGTTTGTTGCTCTCGAGTATTTCCCCGCCCATGTCCCTGACCTCCCTGATATAGAGGGGTTCTGGCTGCTTCCCGAGATTTCCTATGGCTGCGTATGCCTGGCATAAGTCAATCAGGGAGAGTGAGAGGCTGCCGAGTGCTATGGAGAGGTCACCGGGTATGTTTGAATCGATACCCAGGGTCCTTGCCATCGAAATGGCTTTCTGTATGCCAATCTTTTCCAGAAGCCTCACGGTAGCCAGATTTCTGGATCTGGCAAGCGCCTCCCTGAGGGTTATGTCGCCGAGGAATTTTTCGTCATAGTTTGTCGGTTTCCAGTTCTCCTTTTCGTTTTTCACATATTCCACGGGATTGTCCCCAATCCTGTCTGCGGGGGTGTAGCCCGAATCAATTGCTGCTGCGTATATGACCGGTTTGAAAGCCGAACCCGGTTGCCTCCTGGACTGGATCGCCCGGTTGAACTGGGAGCGGGAGAAGTCCCTGCCCCCAACTATGGAGAGGACCTCCCCGTTTGTGATGTCGATCGCCAGAAGCGCGCCCTGGAGTTCGACCTCCTTTGCCTCCTGATCTCCGCTTTCATCTGCTATTTCGATTTTTTCTATCTCTGCCTGCCCGGTATCACGTTTCTTTTTTTCTATGGTTGGTTCGAGTTCCTCGATCCACTCGCGCAGGCTCGTTTCCGCCACCTCCTGGAGTTCCCTGTCCATGGTGGTGTAGACCTGCAGCCCCCCCTTGTAGAGAACATCGTAACCATATTTCTCATGGAGGTACCTTCTTACGTACTCGACGAAGTAAGATCCCGTCGACCTGTCCTTTTTCGCAACGAGCGTTACCGGTTCGAGAGCTGCAAGTATGGCATCTTCCTGTGTTATGTAATCCTCGTCCACCATCCGTTCGAGGACGTACCTGCGTCGCATGAGGGATCTTTCAGGATGAGTCCGGGGGGAATAGTAACCGGGTGATTTTGGGAGCCCCGCGATGAGGGCTATTTCGCCAAGGGTGAGCTCACCGGGATCCTTCCCGAAGTAAGTCCTCGCAGCGGCATTCACGCCGTACTGTCCCTCTCCGAGGTAGATCTGGTTCAGATAAAGGCCGAGGATCTCGTCTTTCGATAGGTTATTGTCAACCTTTATCGCCAGCAGTATCTCGAGGATTTTTCTCCGGATGCTTTTCTCGGGCGTCAGGTAGAGGAGCTTTACGAGTTGCTGCGTGATGGTCGAACCTCCCTGGGAGAATTTGAATTTTTGGATATTCTTGATGAGGGCGCGCATGATGCCTGAAAGGTCTATCCCGCCGTGCATGTAAAACTTGGAGTCCTCGGCTGCGATGAAGGCTTTTTTGATGAGCTCCGGTATCTCTTCGAGGGGAATGGTTGTTCTCTGCTCAATGGCAAATTCGGCTATGTTTCTGCCGTCTTTGTCGTACACTTTCGTGGCGTTGTAGGGACGATATTCCTTCAGCACCGACACATCGGGGAAAGGCCCGGAAAAGTAGACAAAGAGGATTCCGCAAAACATGCCGGCAGCCAGGCAGGTCAAGGTGATTGCGGCGATTCTTATTTTTCCTGTGAGCATCCGCACCCGTTCCGTCTGCTTATGTGTTCAGTGGCACGTGAAGCAAAAAGGCACATATCAGCATATAGTATAACACCCAGCCATACGCTACCATATAGTTGCCCTCAGTGAATATAGCTTTCGCCCGTGCCGTCTTCTCTTTCATGGAGGTCAGGGCTATGAAGATGAAAAAGATGCTTGGGCCCGTTGCGTTGCTCCTTCTGCTTGCCGGCTGCAATGTTGAGGGGTCGTTTCTGTTCGATGGTGATGATGGCGTGGTCGTTGAACTTGTCAGCATCGATTCGGAAGATGGATATGTGGATACCGAGGGTATATTCCTTCACGACGGGATACTCGTAGAGAGTCATTTTTCAACGGGGTTTTTTTCCTTCCCCCTTCACGCCATCCCCCCCCATGCTTTCATTTCGCATGCTTTCCTGTTCATCGGTGTTCACTCTGTCTTTGCTCCTGAAGACTCGCTGGTGATAGATATCTTCCAGGGGTCCGGTATCTACGCGGGAAGCTTCGAGATTTTCCTGTCCGATGAGATGAGCTATGTCTTTCTCGATGTGACGGATATTCTGATCGACGCGCTGGAGGGAAGGGGGGACCGTTTTCAGATCAGCCTCGAAGCCAGGGATGGAGCCGTTTTTCTCGAGGACGGCGGGGATAACCTGGGAACCGGTCTCGTTCCCTTCATCGAGGCAACCTATTTCTGAACGACCGCAGTCGGGGGCTGGTATGGCCGGTGGGAGAGTCACGGTAGAGGCCCGTTCTTCAATGGGGGACCTGGTCGTCGAAGCGCGTCTTCTTGACTCTTTCCTTGAGAGGTTTTTCGGTCTTGCATTCAGGAAAGTTCACACGGTAGGGGAACCGGTGATTCTGTTTCCCTGCAGTTCGATCCACACGTTTTTCATGAGATTCAGGATAGATGCTTTCTTCGTGTCATCCAGCGGGGAGGTGGTGAAGATAATCAGGAACATCCCTCCGAACAGGATTATATTGCCGGTAAAAGGAGCGAGACTGGTCCTTGAAACGCCCGCTGAAAAGATTTATCTTCCCGATATCAAAAATGTTTTTATCCCCCACCTGATTGAAAATAATCCTTGAAAAATATATCCTTAAGGTAACTGAGATCTATACGGAGAGGCCTGATGGCCCGGAAAAAAAAAGTTTCCCAGGAAGAGCTCGAATCGGCTCTGTCCGGCATTGCCCATGAGATTCGAAATCCGCTCAATGCGCTGAGCATCAATAATCAGCTTCTCTCGGAATATACGTTTCTTCTGCCTGAGTGGTTTGAAAAGAAAGGAGAAATGCAGGAGATCATCGACTCGAATCTTCGAGTTTTGAACAGGCTCAACGACATCGTTTCGGAATTTTTGCGGCTGACCCGCCCGAAGAAGCCGGAGTTTGTCGTTACTGACCTAAACAGGGTTGTCGAGGAAGTGGTCCGGTTCGTGGAGGTCGACTTTCGTGGCAGGGACATTAAGGTGCGATACTTGCCCGACGAGGCTCCTTTTCCTGTTCTCGTCGATGAAAAAATGGTGAAACAGGCTCTTTTGAACGTGCTTTTAAACGCTGCGGAATCGCTTGACAAGGAGGACAAGACGATCAGGGTGACAACGGGAAAAGAGGAGAATTTCTATTTCGTAAAGGTCAAGGACAACGGTTGCGGGATCGAAAGGAAGGACAGGGGAAAAGTGTTCTCGGTGTTTTACACGACCAAGACCGAAGGGAGCGGGTTGGGTTTGCCGATAGTGAAGAGGATAATGAGGGAGCATCACGGCAAGGTACGCATAAGGAGCAGGAAGAGAAAGGGGACGGAGTTTACCCTCTCTTTCCTTCCGGAGGAAAGTTTCCGGGAGGTGTTGGCGAAGAAACAGAGGGGGCGGTACCTTCCGGAGGTTGTGAAATGAAATCGCTCCCGGAATTTTCCGGAAAAAGCGTAACGGTTATCGATGATGACAAAGAAAATCTCACGAGCATCGGGAGGGCACTTACGAACCTGGGTTTCGAGGTGAGGCTTTTCAATTCCCCCCTGGAGTTTATCTCCCGCATCGATGATTCCGGGGGCGACATAATCATAACAGACATGAAAATGCCGGGTTTAGACGGCATGGAAGTAATCAGGAAAGTGAAAGAGGCCCATCCTCACGCTCCGGTAATCGTCCTCACGGCTTTCGGGACGATCGGAAATGCAGTCCACGCAATCAAAGAAGGGGCGACGGATTACCTTCAAAAACCCATTGACATGGAAGAGCTGAAAGGTGTCCTGATCAAGACGATTCGAGCTCGGGGGATGATGGAAGAGCTGGGGACACTGAGAAGACTGGTTAAAACCGAAGTCGGTGAAATTCTCTACCGGTCGCGGGAAATGGAGAAGGTAATGCAGATGGTGCGCATGGTCGCCCCCACGAAGGCAAACGTCCTGATTCTCGGTGAGTCGGGCACGGGGAAGGAGCTGGTTGCGCGTGCGATTCACGAGATGAGCCCACGGAAGGATAAACTTTTTATGCCGATAAACTGCGCCGCCCTCACCGAAAGCATTCTTGAGTCGGAACTGTTCGGCCATGAAAAAGGCGCATTCACCGGCGCAGTCGGTGCGGTAAAGGGAAAATTCGAAATTGCGTCCGATGGGACACTCTTCCTCGATGAGATTGGTGACCTCACTCTCTCGACGCAGGCGAAGCTTCTCAGGGCAATCGAGCAGAAAGAGATCCTGAGAGTCGGAGGAGGCAAGGTCATCAACGTTGACGTGAGGATAGTGGCCGCTACGAACTCTGACCTGAGAGGCTTGGTTTCGTCGAAAAAGTTTCGGGAAGACCTCTTTTTCAGATTGAGCGTCTTTACGATACATATTCCGCCTTTGAGAGAGAGAACCGAGGATATACCCACCCTGGCGATCCATTTCACAAAAAACCTGTGCAGGGAAAACGGTCTCGAGGAGAAGAGGATTTCGGCTGATGCGATGCGGGTTTTTCAGCAGTACCCATGGCCGGGCAACGTGAGGGAGTTGAGAAATGTGATCGAATCCATGGTTCTGCTCACGGAGGGGGAGGTTATCTCCAAAGAGGTTCTCCCGACCGAACTCAAAAGAAAGCGGTACAGAGAAGGAAGGGATCCGATACCCGTCGCGGGAAGGGTGGAATCCCCCGCTGAAGACGATGGGGGTGCCGTGGTCATTCCGCTGGATGAGGTTGAAAAAAATGCCATAATCGAAGCCTTGAAAGCAACGGGAAACAACAAGACAAAAGCGGCCAAGATGCTGGGTATCGGAGTGAGGACCCTCTACAGAAAGATCAAGGAATACGGATTACCGTAAGGTCGGCAAAGGGTCTGCCAAAATGACACGCCAGGCCATTTTGGCAGGCCTCATCGGTGTCTTTCCCTGATTGCCATCATCGGCATAAAATGTAAAAGCCATTTCTTTTCGGTATCTTGTGTTAATTTTTTTCTAAAGCAAATTGTGGCATGACTTTTGAAACTTATCACTACGCGGATACCTGGAGGATCTCGAAATGTTTGCGAGGGTTCTGCTCATAGTAGGCAGGAAAGAGATGGGAGATGAGATAAGGGAGCTCGTCGAGGAACTCGGTGTTTTCGGTATCGAAGCCGAGGTCTGCCTCGACCTTCTCGATTTTGGGCAGAAATGGGCAAAAGGCGGGTTTTCCATGGCGCTCATAGACCTAGATGACATACCCTACGGTGGATATGATCCGCTGGGGAACCTTCTGGACATTACCTCTTCGATCCCCTCGGTTTTTATGTCTGAAAGTGGGAGTCTGGAGCGGTGGACGCGGGCTCTGGAGTCTGGTGCCGTCGGTTTCGTCACCAGGCCCCTCCATCCGGAGACACTTTCACGGTTTATCGCACGGTTGATTACCAGAACGCCCAAAAAATAAAGAGCGGAGGTTTGCGATGTCAAAGATTATCGGTATTGACCTTGGTACCACGATGTCGGTTGTCGCGGTGATGGAGGGTGGGGAGCCCAAAGTCATCATCAATGAAGAGGGATCCAGGCTGACCCCGTCGGTCGTTGCTTTCGCAAAGGATGGGCAGGTTCTTGTCGGGCAGGTAGCGAAAAGACAGGCAATCACGAACCCGGACAATACCGTCTTTTCGATAAAGCGATTCATGGGACGGCGCCATGATGAGGTAAAGGAAGAAAAAGAGATGGTGCCGTACCAGGTACAGAGCGGGCCGAACAACGACGCTCGTATCCTGGTTGCAGGCAAGGATTACACCCCACAGCAGATATCGGCCATGGTCCTGGGGAAGCTGAAAAAAGCCGCAGAGGCATATCTCGGCGAGGAGGTCAAGAAAGCTGTCATCACCGTTCCTGCATACTTCAACGACTCGCAGCGGCAGGCAACCAAAGATGCCGGGACCATCGCGGGCCTCGAGGTGATGAGGATCATCAACGAGCCCACCGCTGCAGCACTGGCATACGGGCTGGACAAGAAGAAGAACGAGGTCATAGCGGTGTATGATTTTGGTGGTGGTACCTTCGATATATCCATTCTCGAGGTGGGAGAGAATGTGGTCGAGGTGAAAGCGACCAACGGGGATACGCACCTTGGCGGTGACAACATCGATCAGCGGGTAATCGACTGGATCATAGAGGAGTTCAGGAAGGACCAGGGAATAGACCTGTCCAAGGACAAGATGGCTCTCCAGAGGCTGAAGGAAG
This sequence comes from Deltaproteobacteria bacterium, assembly GCA_011773515.1. Classification (NCBI taxonomy): domain Bacteria; kingdom Pseudomonadati; phylum Myxococcota; class Myxococcia; species Deltaproteobacteria bacterium. The sequence continues at coordinate 81,440 of WVXK01000062.1, read as the reverse complement.
CGGCCGAGAAAGCAAAGATCGAGCTCTCGTCTGTTCTCGAGACGGAGATAAACCTGCCGTTTATCACCGCAGACGCTTCCGGACCGAAACACCTCAGCATGAAATTGACCAGGGCGAAGCTCGAAACCATGATTGAACAGATCGTTGAGCGTACCCTTGAACCCTGCAGGCTTGCCCTCTCCGATGCTGACTTGAAGGGAGATGACATCGATGAAATCATTCTCGTCGGGGGCTCCACCAGGATCCCCAAGGTTCAGGAGGCGGTCAAAAATTTCTTCGGAAAAGAGCCCCACAAGGGTGTGAACCCCGATGAAGTCGTTGCCCTCGGGGCGGCGGTTCAGGCGGGCGTCCTCGGCGGAGAGGTCAAGGACGTTCTCCTCCTCGATGTTACTCCTCTCTCGCTCGGCATAGAGACACTCGGGGGCGTAATGACCAAAATTACCGAGCGAAATACGACCATACCGGTCAAAAAGAGCGAGATATTTACCACTGCGGCCGACAACCAGACATCGGTGGAGATTCACGTTCTCCAGGGTGAACGTGAAATGGCAAGGGCCAACAGGACCCTCGGTCGATTTCACCTCGAGGGTATTCCCCCGGCACCCAGGGGAATCCCCAAGGTGGAGGTGACCTTCGACATTGACGCCAACGGGATTCTCAATGTTTCGGCGAAAGACCTCGCAACCAACAAGGAACAGAGGATAACCGTCACGTCCTCTACGGGACTAACCGATGAGGAGATCAAGAGGATGGTCGATGAAGCGGAAGTTCACTCTGAAGAGGACAAAAAGCAAAGGAGGATCGTCGAGGCCAGGAATAATCTCGACAACCTCATCTATAACATAGAGAAGACTTTGAACGAGAACCGTTCTGAACTGCCACCGGATGAAGTCTCAAAAGCAGAAGATGGGTTGAGCAGGGCAAAAGAAGTGCTGAAGTCGGATGACGAAGACGCCCTTCGCTCTGCTGCAGACGAGCTGATGAAGGAGGCCCACAAGATTGCGGAGATAATGTACAAGCAGGCAAAAACAGCCGAGCCGGAAGAAGGAGCCGGAGAGGCGACAGCGTCTCAGCCGTCCGGTGAGGGAGCGGCGGGCGATTCCGATGTTATCGACGCGGAGTTTGAAGATCAGGATAAGTCGAGTTCATGACGATAAAGACAAGAGGAGGTTCAGGTCATGGCTATCGTAAGGTGGTATGATCCTCTAAGGGAGCTTGCGCTAATTCAGGACAGGATGAACAGGCTCTTCGAAGAAAAATTTCGAGGCTCCCGGAAAAAGGAGGATGTCCCGGGAAAAGGCGTCTGGTCACCCTCTGTGGATATATGTGAAACGGATTCACAGGTGATGGTAACAGCCGAGCTTCCCGGGATAGGCCGGGATGATGTAAGCATCGAGGTCAAGGACGGGATCCTGACGATACGGGGCGAGAGGAAGTATCAGAAAGAGGTGGACAAGGAGCATTTCCATCTCATGGAGCGCGAGTATGGATCCTTTAGGAGATCCTTTTCCCTGAACTCCAAGATTGATCAGGAGAAGGTATCGGCTACGTTCAAAGATGGCGTCCTCGAGATCATTCTTCCGAAGAAAGAAGAGGTGAGACCCAAGAAGATAGACATCAACGCTGGGTAATCCAGGCGTTGAGGGTTTAATCTGCACCCTATTTTTTTTCGGTTCATCTTACTTAAAGCTGGACCGACAGGAAGTGGCGGATGGATTTTTCAAGGGACTATTACAAAATACTTGGCATCCCGGAAAGCGCCACGAAAGAGGAGATAAAGAGAGCGTTCAGAAGACTTGCGAAGAAATATCATCCCGACGTAAATCCGGGGAATGAGGAAGCGGAGAAAAAGTTCAAAGAAATAAACGAAGCTCATGATGTTCTATCCGACGAGAGCAAGAAAGCGCAGTACGATGCCGTGAAGAGGGGAGCCTTTTCCTCCGGCGGATTCGAGGGTTTTTCAGGGTTTGACTATCCCGGCGGAAGGGGAATGTCCTTCGACCTGGGAGACATATTCGGGGATATTTTCGGGCGTTCCGGACATGGTGAGTGGGGACCAACGCGGGGAAGAGATCTCGTGATCAGGGCCGAACTCTCTTTTCTGGAGGCGGCAAAGGGGACCGAAAGGGAGCTGAGCTACAGAAGGCGCGTGGAATGCCCTGACTGCGGGGGAGTAGGAATTCAGGCGGGTGCCCGATCCACCTGTGCAACCTGCGGGGGCAGCGGGCGGATGAAGCGCGGGGGAGGGATATTGGGTATAGCCCAGCCCTGTGAAAGTTGCAGGGGGGCAGGATTTACCGGTTCCCCCTGCGGGTCATGCATTGGCGCGGGGATGAAAGATGTCTCGGAAAGGATTAAGGTCAAAATCCCACCGGGCGCAAGCAGGGGAACGAAGGTGAGAGTTGCAGGAAAAGGAGAGATGGGCAGAGCTGGTGGAGGCTCAGGGGATCTCTACCTGGAAGTCGAGGTAGGAGCCCACCGGTTCTTCAAGAGAGAGGGATTCGATATATTCATGGAAGTTCCTCTCAATTACTCTGAGGCTGTTCTCGGGGCCACGATCGAGGTGCCGACCATAGACGGCACGGTGAAGGTGAAGATTCCCCCGGGTACCGAGAGCGGAAAGAAGATACGGTTGAAGGGCAAGGGCGCATACAAAAGCGGCGGGGGAAGGGGTGACCAGTATGTCGTGGTCAGGGTTGTCCTTCCCAGAAATCAGGACGAGGCGTACAGAAGACTTGTTAAAGAAATGGCAAAATGGGAAGATAATGATATAAGGAGTAGGTACTCAGAGTAGATCGGGGAACAGGTTTCGAAAAATGCAAGAATGGGGTGAACAGAGATGACGAGCACGTTTAGAACGGCAATACTTCTCAGCCTCCTGACGGGCCTTCTGCTGGTTATTGGGAGCTTGTTTGGCGGAAGACAGGGGATGCTCATCGCTTTTGTCTTTGCCATTCTCTTTAACTTCGGAAGCTACTGGTTTTCAGACAGGATCGTACTCGGCATGTACAGGGCCAAGGAGGCCGATGAAGGTGAGTATCCCCAGTTGTACCGCATCGTAAGGGAATTGACGCGGGCCGGTGGCCTCCCCATGCCCAAAGTGTGTGTGGTGCCGAATCCGACGCCGAACGCTTTTGCCACCGGGCGAAACCCGGAAAACTCTGCCGTGGCAGTAACCACGGGATTGCTCGGTTTGCTCACGGAGGACGAAATAGAGGGCGTTTTGGCCCATGAGCTTGCCCATATCAGAAACCGGGATACGCTGATACAGACAGTTGCTGCCACCCTTGCCGGCGCAGTCATGATGCTCGCCTCCATGGCACGATTCGCTGCAATATTCGGCATCGGCGGCAGAGACGACGACGGGGAAGGAGGAATTCTCGGGCTGCTGGCGGTGGCGATCTTTGCGCCGATTGCCGCCATGGTTATACAGCTGGGAATCTCACGGGGCAGGGAATATCTCGCCGATGCCTCAGGAGCGAAGCTATCCGGGAAACCCGAGAACCTTGCAAGCGCATTGAGAAAACTTGGAGGATACCGGCCCTCGCGCCCGATCGCGGCGAACCCGGCCACATCCCATCTGTTTATCGTCAACAATTTTTCCGGACGAAGGGCGTTCGGGGCTCTTTTCTCAACTCACCCGCCACTTGAGGAAAGAATACAGAGGCTGTCAAAAATGGCGGGAACGTCAGCTTGAGGGTAAAGAGCCATGATGGAGATCGCGTTCTACAGAGAGAGACTTACCGAGAAAGCACAGAAGATGCTTTCAAGTGCCATCGAGGAGTCCCAGAAGAGGCATCACTACTACCTCGGGCTCGAACACCTCTTCATATCCTTTTCGGGGGTTGAAAAGCAGCTCTTTCAGGACCTGGTAAAGAGCGTCGGCCTCGAGCCTGAGTCGGTAATATACAGCCTGAAGGAGTACTTGAGCATCTCGCGGCAATACCTGGGTGTGGGCATGAAGATCCCCCCTGCGACGAAACAGGTGTTTCGCATCGCGTGGGAAACCACACAGAGGAACAAGAGAAATCTCATCGAACCTCCCGATATTTTTCTTGCAATCTTCCACGAGACACATTCGATACCGGCAAGAATTTTCAAGAGTTACGGGGTCGATCCGCAGGCAGCCCTTTCGAAGTTCAGCATGCACCTGAAGACGCGGGAGGAAAAATACGAAGACCTCAAGAAGAGATACGAGCTTCCCACTAACCTTCGCACCTTTGGTGTGAACCTGAACCTGCTGGCAAGGGAGGGAAAAATTCCCCCCGTCATCGGAAGGGAAGATGAGATCGATATGATTCTCGAAATTCTCTGCCACAAGGACAGGTGCAATTCGGTGATGGTTACGGGGGATCCCGGTGTGGGTAAGACCGCCGTTGTGGAGGGCGTTGCGCTGCGCCTCGAGTTCGAGCCCCACAGGGTGCCCCCGCGGCTGAGAGGCCACCAGGTGGTCAACCTTCAGATGAACACGGTTGTCGCCGGTACGGTATTCAGGGGTATGTTCGAGGACAGGATCGAGAAGATCATAAATGAGCTCAGAGAGAAAAAGAACATAATTCTCTTTGTCGACGAGGCCCACACAATTATCGGGGCCGGGTCCGCCATGGGTGTTCCTTCCGATGCGGCGAACATATTCAAGTCCTCCCTGGCGCGGGGTGAAGTGCAGATGATAGGGGCAACGACCACGACGGAATACAAGGAAATTATCCAGGAAGACGAGGCTCTGTCGAGGAGGTTCAGAATCGTAAAAATCGACGAGCCCACCATAGAGGAAACGCGGGAGATACTCTACGGCCTCAAACCCCGTCTCGAGTCTAATTATGGCGTGGTGATAGACGATGAGGCAATAGAGATGGCTCTTTCCATGTCCAAGAGATATGCAAGGTCGCTGAGGCTCCCCGATAAGGTTATCAACTGGATCGATACGGCAGCGGTTAGGGTTGAAATCGAGAACAAGGACAAAGTCGTCACATCCGAGGATATCATCGGCGTGATATCGAAGGAGATCAAGACACCGGTAGACATAATCAAGCGGGATGTTGTGGACAGGTTCGCCCATATCGAGGAGGACCTTACGGCGAGAGTGGTGGGACAGATCGAGGCAATCCAGGCCGTGGGCAGGGCGCTGCGCCTGAACAAGGGGCCCCTGAAGGAAAATTATTACAAGCCGGACGGCGTTCTGCTTTTCCTGGGGCCGACGGGTGTGGGCAAGACGGAGATGGCAAAGGCGCTGTCACAATGCCTTTTCGGTGATGATCAGAAGATGGTGAGGGTGGATATGTCGGAGTACCGGGACGGCACCGTCTCGGTAGATAAACTTATCGGCATGCCCCGGGGAATCGTCGGCTCCGAGAGAGGCGGGATTTTGACGAATCAGATAAAAGACAACCCCTACACCGTGGTCCTCCTGGACGAGATCGAAAAGGCTGACCAGTACGTTCTCAACCTTTTCCTCCAGGTTTTCGATGAAGGGTGGCTCACCGACGGCAGGGGCAAAAAGGTATACTTCAGCGATTCGATCATAATCATGACGAGCAACCTGGGTGCCGGCGAGTATTCGAGGCTGACAAAGCCGCTGGGCTTTGACGTGGGAGATGCCAACTACGAATCGGTGAAAAAGAGCGTGATAAATCTCGTTGAGGAACGCTTTTCGCCCGAGTTTATAAATCGAATTGACGATGTGATCGTCTTCAGGTTCCTCCCGATGGAGGAGGTGAGGAAAATAGCGGAAATGTACCTGAAAACGATCAAGAAGACGATGGCCGAATACGGAAAGGACCTCCAGTACTCGGATGAATCTCTGGGTTTTCTCTCTGAAATCGGGTTCAGCATCAAATACGGCGCACGGTTTCTCAAGAGGACGATAGATGAGAAAGTGAAGATCCCGATAACGCTCATGTGGAATGAGTCGGACATGTTTTACCTCGATCTCGTTGAGGGGGATCTCGTGGTGAACCAAAAGGAGGTTGGTGTATAGATGGGTGATGAGAAGGAGAAGGGGTTCAGGGTTATCGACAAGAGGAGAATCGGAAGAGAGGACGCACCGGAAGAAAAAAGCGATGTCCCTCCCGTGGGGTCCAGGGCAGCTGAGGGGGCCAAGCAGGCAAAAGACGCGAGTCAAGAGCCGAAAAAGAGCGAAGGGCCCGCCGAAAAAACGGGTGGGAGCGGAGATTACGCCCGGGAGACCCCCCCCCGATACCACGAACCCGATTTCACCGACATCGTGAAGTCTTTTTTTATGCAGGCACTGGCCTCACTGGGCATGCTCGAAGGTGAGGGGATGACACCCGGGGAGCCGAATCTGGAGATTGCCAGGCAATATATCGACCTTCTCGGGGTCCTGGAGCGTAAAACGAGGGGAAACCTGTCCGAGGAAGAAGATTCATTGATCAAAGAATACCTTTCCCAGCTGAGGATGGTTTACGTGAAGGTTGCGCAGGGCGTATCGAATAATCCATAGATGAGGGGCGTCTACCCGATAAAAGGAGGTGGATTGCGATGAGGAAGGTAAGAATCGGTGTGCTCCTTCTGGCACTGGTGATTTTGGTTGGGCTGATTATTCACGGCAAAGATGGAAAATTGCTGGAAAAAACGGATGCTGCCTATATCGAGAAGAAGCCCGGCGAACAGAAAGAAAGCAACTTCAATCTTCCCACGAACATCCCGGAGCTCGTAGAGGGGGTGAAAGATTCCATCGTGAACATCAGCACCACGACCATCGTGAAGTTCAGAAAGCCGCAATTCAGAAGCCCTTTCTCCCGGGATCCCTTTGAGGAGTTTTTCGAGGATTTTTTCGGCAGGATGCCGAGGGAGCAGAAGAGGCGATCTCTCGGGTCGGGCTTTATCGTGTCGGGAGACGGGTTCATACTTACGAACAGTCACGTTGTACAGCGGGCTGACGAGATAACGGTGAAGCTGCACGACGGGAAGGAGTTCGAGGCGGAAATCATAGGGACCGATCCGAAGACGGATATAGCGCTTATACGGATAAGGAACGGAGATACCCTGCCAACGGTGGAGATGGGTGACTCGGATTCTCTGAAAGTGGGTGAGTGGGTCGTTGCGATAGGGAACCCCTTCGGCCTCGATCACACGGTAACGACGGGAATCGTGAGCGCGAAAGGAAGGGTAATCGGATCGGGACCCTACGATGACTTCATCCAGACCGACGCCTCCATCAACCCCGGAAACAGCGGAGGTCCCCTCTTCAACCTGAAGGGAGAAGTGGTGGGGATCAACACAGCCATCGTTCAGGGTGGGCAGGGGATCGGTTTCGCCATACCCGTCAACATGGCCAAGACCGTTTTCGCGCAGCTGAAGGAGCGGGGAAAGGTCGTTCGGGGGTGGCTCGGAATCTACATGCAGAGCATAACCGATGACATGGCGAAATCTCTCAACCTCGAGTCCAAGGACGGGGTGATCATCACGGAGGTGATGAAAGACTCACCAGCCGAGAGCGCCGGATTGAAAGAGGGAGATGTGCTGAAGGAATTCAACGCCAAGAAGATCGAGGATGCGCAGCAACTCCCTGCCATCGTTGCAGATACCCCACCTGGCACGAAGGTCAAGGTCGGGATAATAAGGGACGGTAAAGAGCAGACTGTGGAGGTAAAACTCGGAGAGATGCCCGAAGAGGTCACCATGGCAAAGACGGACATTATTGGGGACCTGGGACTGACCGTTCAGGACATCACCGAGGAAATAGCGAAGCACATGGAGATTGAGGACATGAAAGGGGTGATTGTCACCGGCGTGGCGTCGGGATCTCCCACCGATGATGCCGGTATTCGTGAGAGAGACATCATAAGGCAGGTGAACAGAAACCGCATCGGGAGTTTGAATGAGTTCAGGGAAGCCCTGAAAAAGGGTTCAGCTGATGACAGCGTTCTTTTTCTCGTCGAGAGAGGGGAAAGGAGAATGTACGTGGTTGTCAAAAAGCAATAGCCGGCACGAGCCCCTCCCGGCCCTGCCGGGAGGGTTTTTTTTTGTTGTTTTCATAATTGACGACGGTAAAAAAGAGGAGGTTTCTCCAGTGATTAGCATGGAGAGGTTTACCATAAAAACACGGGAAGCCATAGAAAAGGCGAGAAACCTGTCAGATTCCCGGGGGCACCAGTTCATCGACAGTGCCCATCTGATCCACGCTTTGTTGTCCGAAAAAGAGAGCAGTGCGCGCGATATCGTGAAAAAAATCGGGATCTCCCCTGAGAGGGTCGTGTCAGAAATTGACGGGGCGCTCGAAAAACTTCCCAGGGTTTCAGGGGTTACACAGAAATACATCACCCCTGAAATGGAAAAACTGCTCGATCTTTCCTTACGGGAGATGGAAGCGCTCAATGACGAATATATTTCCGGCGAGCACGTTCTCCTGGGGGCAATCCATAAGGAGAGCGGATCCGTTGCAAAAATTCTTGCCGGCCAGGGGGTATCCAGGGAGGCGGTCCTGAAGGCCCTTTCGGAAATGAGGGGGAGCATGCGGATAACCGATGAATCTCCGGAGGACAGGTACAGGCCACTGGAAAAATACGGAAAGGATCTTACCGACCTTGCGAGGGCAGGAAAACTCGACCCCGTAATCGGGAGGGATGAGGAGATAAGAAGGATAGTCCAGGTGCTCTCGAGGAGGACGAAAAATAACCCCGTTCTCATCGGTGAGGCCGGTGTGGGAAAAACCGCTATCGTGGAGGGACTTGCAAGGAGGATTCTCGCAAAGGATGTGCCGGAGTCTCTGAAGGAGAAGAGAATCATAGCCCTTGACATGGGGGCCCTGGTTGCGGGGGCAAAGTTCAGAGGTGAGTTTGAGGAGAGACTAAAAGCGGTGATCAAGGAGGTCGTCGATTCCGGGGGGGATATCATCCTCTTCATAGACGAGCTGCACACGGTTGTTGGGGCAGGCAGTGCCGAAGGGGCCATCGATGCTTCAAACATGCTGAAGCCCCCCCTTGCACGGGGGGAACTGAGATGTATCGGAGCAACGACTCTCGATGAGTACAGGAAAAACATCGAGAAGGACCCGGCCCTCGAACGGAGATTTCAGCCCGTCATGGTGACGGAACCGACCGTCGAGGGCACCATTGCTATCCTCCGGGGTCTCAAGGAACGGTACGAGGTTCACCATGGGGTCAGGTTCAGGGACTCGGCCCTGATCGCTGCCGCCGTTCTATCCCATCGCTACATCTCCGACAGATTTCTCCCCGACAAGGCGGTCGATCTCATTGATGAGGCAGGGTCCAGGCTGAGAATAGAAATTGACAGCAAACCGACCGAAATAGATGAGATCCAGAGGAAGATCATGCAGCTCGAGATGGAGAAAAAGGCTCTGTCGCGAGAAGATGACGCCGCATCGCGGGAGAAACTGGGTCGATTTGAAACGGAGATCCAAAAGTTACGTGGCGAGATGGAAGAGCTCACCGGGCAATGGCAAAAAGAAAAGGGGATAATATCCCGTGTTCAGGAGATCAAAGAAAAGATCGAATCGAACAAGAACGAGATAGAAATAGCCGAGCGGGAGGGTGACCTCGAGCGGGCATCCAGGTTGAATTACGGAGTTTTGCCCGAGCTCATGCGGGAGCTGGGCCGGGTGCAGGAAGAGATCGAGGGGTTGTCCGGGGAAAGAAGATTTCTGAAGGAGGAGGTTACCGAGGATGACATTGCGGAAATCGTCTCGACGTGGACGAGGATACCCGTTACGAGGTTGCTGGAGTCGGAGTCCATCAAGCTCCTGAAAATGGAGGAAAAGCTCATGGAGCGGGTGGTCGGTCAGGATAAGGCGGTGGAACTTGTTTCAAACGCCGTGAGAAGGGGGCGTGCCGGCCTCAAGGACCCGGGCCGCCCGATAGGATCTTTTGTATTTCTCGGTCCCACGGGAGTCGGGAAGACGGAGCTTGCCAGGGCCCTGGCCGAATTTCTCTTCGATGAAGAGAGCGCGATGGTGAGGATCGACATGTCAGAGTATATGGAAAAACACTCGGTGGCCCGGCTGATAGGCGCTCCGCCCGGATACGTGGGCTACGAGGAGGGGGGACAGTTGACGGAAGCGGTGAGAAGAAGGCCCTACACGGTCATACTTTTCGACGAGATCGAAAAGGCCCACTCGAGCGTCTTCGATATATTCCTTCAGGTACTCGATGATGGGCGTCTTACCGACAACCAGGGCAGAACCGTGGATTTTAAAAACACTGTTATAATTATGACGTCAAACGTGGGAAGCCACATAATCCAGGAATGGGCGGAAAAGGATTTTGACCGGGGCGGAGAACTGGTTCTCGAAGAGTTGAAGAGACATTTCAAGCCGGAATTTCTCAACAGGATCGACGAGACGGTTCTATTCAGAAACCTTGGAAAGGATGACCTGGTCAAAATTGTCGATATTCAGCTCAAAAGTGTTGAGGCACTCCTGAAGGACAGGAATATATCGATACACCTTACGGGAGGTGCAAAGAAGTTCATCGTGGAGAGCGGATGGGATCCCGTGTTTGGGGCAAGACCCCTGAAAAGGGCTATCCAGAAACATGTGCTCGATGTCATCGCTCACAGGATCATCTCCGGCGAGATCCCCGAAGGTGCAGTCGTCAGCGTTGACCGGGGTGAAGAGGGATTGCGCTTTTCGATTGAGAGTTGACTGCCGTTCTGAAGAGATTATTCCTTGACAAAAGATGTGTGAAAATTAAAATAGTTTAAAAAACAGCGTTTGATAATCAGGTGAATAAATTTAAGAGAGTAAACATCCTCGCTCCGGCAAAAATCAATCTTTATCTTTACGTATTGCATAGGAGAAGCGATGGTTACCATGAGATTGTGAGTCTCATGGTGCCGGTTTCCCTGTTCGATCTGATTTCAATTTCCCAAAAACAGAGGGGCATCGAAGTTTCATGCGATGGCAACTTCAAAGTTCCTGAGGGAGAGGAAAATATAGCCTTCAGGGCCGCCGATCTGTTTTTTCAGCACTATTCCCTGTCCGGGGGGGTGAAGATAGAAATCGACAAGAATATTCCCGTTTCTTCCGGGCTCGGAGGCGGAAGCAGTGATGCGGCCGCTGTCTTGAAAGGGTTGTCCCTGCTTTTCCTTGGCGAGATGAGAGCAGGGGACCTCATGGGTCTTGCTCCGGAGATAGGTTCCGATGTGCCCTTTTTTATCTTTCCCGGTCCCTCAGTAGTGGCGGGAAGGGGAGAAAAGGTGAAAAAAATTCGGTTCGGAAAAAGGTTTCATGTTCTCATTGTGAAGCCCGATGTGTCAGTGAGCACAAAAGCCGCCTACAGGATGCTTGATAGGGGTGGTGAACCGGTTGTTTTTGACTGCCCGCAGCCCGACATGATAAACTCTCTCGGCGATCTTGAGGGTTTTTTGCGCAATGATTTTGAGGATGTGATATTTCAGCGGTATCCTGAGTTAGGGGTGGTAAAGGAAAGACTGCTCGCTCTGGGAGCAGGAGCTGCCCTTTTGAGCGGATCGGGTTCATCGGTGTTTGGACTATATGAAAGAAAGGAGGATGGGGAGAGGGCGCAGAAAGATTTCGACGGTAATGAAGGTTTTTTTTCCAAGCTGGTGAGCAACTTTTAGAGATCAAATGAGGAGGGGGAGATGGACATTACCGAGGTGAAAGTGTTTCCCGTGCAGAATGATGAGAGGTTGAAAGCGTACGCCACGATTATTTTCGATGACTGTTTTATCGTCAGGGACCTGAAAATAATCAAAGGAAACGAGGGGCTTTTCGTTGCCATGCCGAGCAAAAAGAGAAAAGATGGGACCTACAGGGACACTGCCCATCCCTTGAACAACGAAACGCGCTCCATGATTGAAAAGGCGGTGCTCACTGAATATGAGAGTGAGTTGAAAAACCTTGACGAGCAGCCGACGATGTGATGAATGTGCACTTTTCGGCTTGACTGGGGGGTCGTCTAAGGGCAGGACAGGGGCCTTTGGAGCCTCTAGTGGAGGTTCGAATCCTCCCCCCCCAGCCACTTTCTTTTTGTTGTTGAATATCTATCTTTTTGGTGTATAATAGCCAACCTTCGGGATATCCCGTTGAGGAAACAGTCGATGAACAATCTTAAAGTGTTTTCAGGAAATGCCAACAGGGATCTTGCAAAGCGTATTTGCGACTATCTCGGCATCGGTCTCGGCGAGGCGGCGGTAAAGCGATTCAGCGACGGAGAGCTAAACGTGGATATCGGGGAGAACGTTCGCGGTATGGATGTATTCCTCATTCAGCCGACCTGTCCACCCGTCAACGAGAACCTCATGGAGATACTTGTCATGACCGATGCCCTGAAGAGGGCTTCTGCAAACCGGATAAATGCCGTCATACCCTATTACGGGTACGCCCGGCAGGATAGGAAAGTTGCCCCGAGAACGTCCATCACGGCGAAACTCGTGGCTGACCTTCTTTCGGCAGCAGGAATTTCCCGGCTTCTTACGATGGATCTCCACGCAGGCCAGATACAGGGTTTTTTCAATATACCTGTCGATCACCTGTATGCGTCACCGGTGATCCTTGCCTATTTACGGGAGGCCTATCAAAATGAAATCGTTGTCGTTTCCCCTGATGCTGGGGGGGTCGAGAGGGCACGAGCGTTTGCAAAGAGGCTCGATGCCACGCTGGCCATTATTGATAAGCGCAGGGTCGGCCCGAATGTGGCCGAGCTCACGAAGATCATCGGTGACGTGAGAGGAAAGATTGCCGTGATACTCGACGACATGATCGATACGGCGGGAACCGTCTGTCAGGCCGTCGATGCCCTCCTCAACGATGGCGCAAGGATGGTGTGCGCCTGTGCCACGCACCCGGTTTTATCCGGGCCCGCGATAGAGAGGATTACGGCTTCAGCATTGCAGGAAGTTTTGGTTACCGATACTATTCCCCTCAAACGCGATGCCGCCCAGTGCGGGAAGATAAAGGTCCTGTCGGTGGCGGATCTTCTTGGAGAAGCTATCAAGAGGATACATTTCAACGAATCGGTGAGTTATCTCTTTGTTTAGCGCTCACATATCTGGAGGAAACATCCAATGGCTGTTTACGAGTTGAATGCAGAAATGAGGAAGGAGTCGGGCAAGGGAGTCGCGAGAAGGTTGCGCTCCATCGATAAGGTACCGGCGGTTATATACGGGCTCGGCAGACCCTCCCGACACCTGACGGTTGAAAAAAAAGATGTGGAAAAGTATCTCAGGGATGTCAGCGGAACCACCCTGCTCCTGTTGCGGGTAGATGGGGGGAAGGAAGAGGCCTACGCGATTGTCAAGGATTACCAGGTTGATCCGACAAGAGATACGGTTATCCACATCGATTTCCTGGAAGTGGACCTTGCCAAAAAGACAGTTGTCGAGGTCTCACTGTCCTTTTCGGGAAAACCCAAGGGAGTGGAGATGGGTGGCACACTGGAAATATTGAAAAGAGATATCGAGGTCGAGTGCCTTCCTTCAAAGATTCCCGATACGATAGAGGTCGATGTCTCTTCCCTCGATATTGGTGATGTCCTCCACCTGGAAGAAATTTCCCTTCCCGAGGATGTGGTTTCCATGGAGGATGTAAAGCTCCCTGTGGCTTCGGTGAAGATGATCGAGGAGGAGGTCGAAGAGGTTCCCGAGGAAGAGGTCGAAGAGGAGGTGGCGGCAGAAGCGGAAGCACCTGATGAGGTATCGGGTGAGGATACTGAAAAGGATTAAAGGTTTCAGGAAAGAGGAATACTCCCTTTTCATATTTGGCCTGGGGAATCCGGAAAAAAAATACGGGAAATCCCTTCACAATGCCGGCTTCATGGTTCTTGACCTCATGGCAGAGGAAGAAGGCATTTCCTTTTCAAGAATGGTGGGAAACACATTGTGCGCTTCGCTTGAGGTGGAACCGGCGGGAAAGGTTTTTATCGGCAAACCGCAGACCTTTATGAATCTGAGCGGAGAGGCGGTCAGGTATTTTTACCGCCGTCACCGTTTCGCCGCTGACCGTTTGATCTTGCTCCATGATGACATGGATATCGAGCCGGGCAGGATCAAGATAAAAACAGGAGGGGGATCGGGGGGACACAGAGGCGTGGAGTCGGTGATTCGTGCCATCGGAAACGCCGATTTTACGAGGGTTAAAGTCGGTGTCGGCAGGCCTCCGGCGGGTGTCGATCCCACAGACTACCTTCTCTCCCCTCCTCTGTACGAGGAGGAGGAAGATTTTTATGGTGGGGTCGCCCATGCATACGATGCTATAATGATGTCTTTAAAAAAGGGTGTAGAAAGGGCAGCTGGTTACTATAATTCGTCCATACCGTACGAGAAGAACTGAATCTTCTCCTTGCTGCGGGTAGAGTGTGCCCGTGGCTGCGAATCCACAAGGAGGTGGCTGCATGAACAGGTACGAAACGGGGCTCATTTTCGATCTAGACATGGAGGAGGAAGAGAGAAGCCTCTTTGTCGAGCGCCTGGAAAAAATCATTGGAGATTTTTCAGGCGAGGTTTTCGACAGGGAAGACTGGGGTGTCCGAAGGCTTGCCTACAGAATACTCAAGAAAAGCAGCGGTCATTATCTCTTTCTCCGGTACAACGGTGAGAGGGGGGTCGTTGAGGAACTCGAGAGGGTTATGGGTTTGAACGAGAGGATCCTGAGATATCTCACGACCAGGTTCGAAAAAGACATCAAGGGCAAATACCCCATACCCCCCTCTATCGATGAGTTTCTCGACAGGGACATTACCGAACTCCAGACTCTCAGGGCTCAGTGGAGGAGGGGCGCCGCTGCTCCGTCCGGCGCTGACCAAAAAGGGGAGGAAAAAGAAGACCGGGTAAAGAAGACAGAGGAAAAAGAAGTCCAGGTAAAAAAGGCGGAGGAAGAAGAGGCACAGGTGAAAAAGGCGGAGGAAGAAGAGGCACAGGTGAAAAAGGCGGAAGAAGAAGAGGCACAGGTGAAAAAGGCAGAGGAAGAGGATGCACAGGTAAAAAAGGCGGAGGAAGAAGAGGCACAGGTGAAAAAGGTGGAAGAAGAAGAGGCACAAAGGGAGGTCAAGCCCCGGGCGGCTGATGAGCCGGAAGCAAAGAGGGGTGAGGAAAATGGTAACGACGAGGAATAAGACAAGAAGGGGATGAGGCGATGGTCAGATTTAACAAGGTGATTGTAGGGGGTAACCTGGTGAGAGACCCGGAAATTCGGTTTCTGCCATCAGGGCTGTCGGTGACGAATTTTACCGTTGCCGTCAATCGCTCGTACCGTCAGGAGAATGAGCAGAAAGAGGAGGTATCCTATTTCGACGTTGTAGTGTTCGGGAAGCAGGGCGAGAGTTGCGCCGAATACCTTTCGAAGGGAAGGGCAGTTCTCGTGGAAGGAAGGCTCAGGCAGAGAAGGTGGGAATCGGAAGAAGGACAGAGGCGAAGCAAAATTGAGATAGTAGCACAGCAGGTCCAGTTCCTGGGACCCGCCAGGGAAGGGAGCAAGGTCGGGCAGAAGAGACCGGACACGGATATCGAGGCGGCAGACGAGGATATCCCCTTTTAGCTTAGACGGGAATACGAACAATGGAGGGAAGAAGATATGGCGAGCAGCAGGCCGAGGAAATTTCAGAGAAGACGGTTCCAGAGGAAAAAATTTTGCAGGTTCTGCGCAAATAAAGAGTTGATTATCGATTACAAGAATATTGCAACGCTCAGGCATTTCATAACGGAAAGAGGCAAGATCATCCCCCGGAGGATTTCCGGCACCTGTGCGAAACACCAGAGGGCTTTGACGCGGGAGCTGAAGAAAGCCAGGCTCATGGCTTTAATTCCCTTTACGACGACACAGATCAGGTAGAATGGGGGAAAGGGATGAAGATTATTCTCACGAAGGATGTGGCGAACCTCGGGAGCGCCGGTGATATCGTCGATGTGGCAGACGGTTACGGGAGAAACTTTCTCATTCCGAGGAATCTCGCTGTTGTTGCAAATACCAAGAACGTGAAGATGCTCGAGCATCAGAAGAGGATGGTCGAGGCGAAACTGAGCAAGGAATCTGAGAAGGCGAAAACCCTCGTTGAAAAAATAGATGGACAGGAAGTGGTGGTGCGCGCAAAAGTGGGCGAAGAGGGAAAGCTTTTTGGCTCTATCACTTCGGCCGACATCGCCGAGGGGCTGAGCAAGCTCGGGTTCGAAATTGACAGGAAACAGATTGCCCTGGATTCGGCCATCAAGTCTGTGGGCGAGTTTCGGACGAAAATCAGAGTTTCATCAGGCCATTTTGCAGAGATTACGGTAACTGTTATCCCCGGAGAGTAAACGGTATGGATCCATGCAGGACCTGAAAGACCAAAAGATCAAAGTCCCGCCTCACAACCTTGAAGCCGAGCGTTCGCTGCTGGGCAGCATCCTTCTGAATTCAGAGGTATTGCCGTCTGTCATCGAGATGCTGAGGCCGGCAGACTTTTACAGCAATAATCACTCCAGGATCTTTGACTCCCTTCTGTCTCTTTTCGAAAAAAACGAACCGATCGACATTCTGACTCTCAAAAACAGCCTCGCCTCGAGGGGCGTTCTTCAGGAGGTCGGCGGGGATTATTATCTTTCCGATATTGTCAACAGCACCGTGACATCGGCCAACGCCTCAACATACGCGAAGATAGTGAAAGAGAAGGCGATGCTGAGAACCATGATCAGAACTGCCGAGTGGATCGTCGAGTCTGGCTACGGCGGGGTTGAAGACGCCGAGGAATTTCTCGACAAGGCAGAGACGGATATCTTCAGGGTGTCGGAACAGAGGGCCACCACGTCGTACCATCAGATGAGGGATATGGTAAGCATGGTCCTGAAGGAAATTGAAGGCCTGACGGAGGATAGAAAGCTCACCAGGGGCGTGCCAAGCGGCTTTACCGACCTCGATGGAACGACCCTCGGGTTCCAGCCATCGGACCTGATAATTATCGCGGCCCGGCCCGGTATGGGCAAGACGGCTTTGAGCCTCAATATCGCCCATAACGCAGCTGTGAGGGGGAAAAAGGGGGTAGCCATTTTTTCCCTGGAGATGAGCAAGGAGCAGCTGGCAATGAGATTGCTCTGCTCTCATGCCAGGGTCGATCTTTTTCGGCTCCGCTCAGGAATCCTGAAGAGTGACGAGTACTCGGCGATCGCGAAGGCCGCGGGCATTCTCGCCGATGCCCCCATCTATATCGATGACTCTCCCGGTATCTCCTCCCTCGAGTTGCGTGCGAAAGCAAGACGGCTCAAATACGAACTGAAAGAGGGTCTCTCTCTTATCGTGGTAGATTATCTCCAGCTGATGAGGGGGAGAGGGGGGGCGAATACCCGGGAACAGGAGATATCGGAGATCTCCAGATCGCTGAAATTTCTCGCGAAGGAATTGAACATTCCGGTAATCGCCATTTCCCAGCTAAACAGGGCCCTCGAGGCGCGGGATGACAAAAGGCCGCGCCTTGCCGATTTGCGGGAATCGGGAGCCATAGAGCAGGACGCTGACCTGATACTCTTCATCTACCGCGACGAGCTGTACAAAAGGACAGAGATCCGGGAAGAAGACAAGGGAAAGGCCGAGGTCATCATAGGAAAGAATAGAAACGGGCCCATCGGCAAGGTCGAGCTGGTCTTTTTGAAGGAGTATACCCGGTTTGAAGATTTAGCAAGGGGATACTGATGGGCAGGACCATCCCCTGAGTTGCACCTTTACCCGCCGATGAACCACCGCCCGTCGAGAGAGCGGAATCCGCCAAGAAGTCCCTCTTCGAGTTTTTCCTTCGCGTACACGATGGCAGTCTGGAGATCATCACCCTTGACGAGACGGGCGAGTATCATTGATGAGAGGGCGCAGCCCGTGCCGTGGAAATCCTTTTTCTGTATAGCCCTTCCGGGAAATACCGCCATGCTCCCCTGATGGAAGAGACAGTCCATTCCCCGTTGCCTTCCCTCACCTCCCGTGACGAGAATCGCCGTCGCCGATTTTTCGGAAAGCTGCCTTCCCAGGGACTCTTTCGTCCTCCCCTTGAGGCCCAACAGGGATGAGAGCTGTGTGAGTTCCCGCCGGTTGGGGGTTACCAGCGTGCAGTGAGGCAGGATTTTTTCGAGAATCTTGAGTGCATTGCCCGGCGTAAGGGGCGTGCCGAAGGTAGAGTGAAGAACCGGATCCCAGACGACAAACGGCAGCTGAAGGTCCCGCAGGATACGGAAAATTTCCCGTGCGATCCCGGGTGAGGATACCATGCCGATTTTCACTCCATGCGGCGTGAACGTATCAAGAAGGGCCTCGAGTGACCTTCTGAAGTAATCGCGCGATACCCTTTCGATCTGTGTGACTTTTTTCCCTGTCTGCACGGTGAGCGCTGTCGGTACTCCCAGCGGGTGGACCTTTTCCGCTTTCATGACAGATACATCCGCAAGGAGCCCGGCCCCCCCGGTGGGGTCGAGACCTGACAGAAGGAGGACGGTCTTTCGGGTCACGTCTTTTTTCCTAATTCCCGCTTTTTTTCTTGCCGATCTTCAGCTTGTCGATCTTTTTATGAAGGGTGTTCCTGTTGATTCCCAGTACTTTTGATGCTTTTATCTTATTTCCCTTTGTCGCTTTCAGGATGATCTTTATCAGGGGTTTTTCCACCTGGTTCATGAACATCTCATACAGACCTGTCTCCGATTCGATCTCCCGCCCCATCTTTTCCACGAACCCCTTCGTTTTCAATTCCACGAGTTTTTCCAGGGAAAGGTCCTGCACGACCTTTTCGGCAAACTGGGTAAACCCTCTGTCGGGATGCAAGGACTGGAGAATATCTTTTTCCGTCATTGTATCGCCTTTTGCGTTTATGCAGGCCTTCATGATGAGATTTTCCAGTTCGCGGACGTTTCCGGGCCAGTCGTGTTTGCCCAGTTCGGATATCGCACCTTCCGTCAGGTCTTTCTCGTTGCCAGTCAGGTGAAGGGAATATCTTTTCGCCATGTACCGGGCGAGCAGGGGGATATCCTCTTTTCGCTCGCGAAGCGGCGGGATATATATCTGGTATACGTTGAGCCTGTCGAAGAGGTCGCTCCTGAACTGCCCCTTTTGAACGAGCTCTTCGAGATTTTTGTTCGTGGCGGTGATTATTCTGCCGCTGAACTGCTTGAGGGTGGTGCTTCCGAGACGGTAAAACTCCTTTTCCTGGATGAATCTGAGGAGCTTGGCCTGGAGATGGGGCGGGGTATCTCCGATTTCGTCGAGGAACAGAGTGCCTCCAGAGGCCGCTTCGATCATTCCCGGTTTGCTCGTTACCGAGCCGGTGAACGAGCCCTTTTCGTATCCGAATATCTCCGCCTCCACCATCTCCTTCGGGATCGCAGCCATGTTTACCGGTACGAACTTTTTCTGGTCCACATGGGAGAGTTCGTGGATGGTTCGCGCAACGAGCTCTTTTCCCGTTCCCCGCTCGCCCGTGATGAGCACCGTAATGTCCGTTGTGGAGATTTTGCCGATTTGCTTGTAAAGGTCAATGATCGGCCTCGAGGTTCCAACTATTTTTTCCTGGTAGAGATAGTCTTCGCCATATTCTGCGCCTTTCTTCGCTTTATCTCCGGCCCTCGATTGATTAAAAGCCTGGTCCAGGATCTTTTCGATCTCATCGAGGTCGAAAGGCTTCGTGAGATACTCCATCGCTCCAAGTGATGCTGCTTTCGCTGCCGGTTCCGGGCTCTTGACGGCGGTCATGACGATGAACCGGGGGGCGTTGAGGCTTTTGACCGCCGTTTCCATTACCGTCAGGCCGTCGATTTCCGGCATGCGTATATCGATAAATATGAGCAGGTAGTCGGTGGTGAGAATCTTCTCGAGGGCTTCTTTCCCGTTTTCCGCCTCGTCCACCTCGAAACCCTTTTTCCTGGCAGTTTCCGATACGACCCACCTGATGGAGCTGTCATCGTCGGCGATCAATATCCTGTTGTCGTCCAATTCACGCCTCCTCCTTTTTCAAAGGAAGGTAAACTTTGAAAGCTTTCCCTTCTTCGGAGAGCTTTACCCGTATAGAGCCCCCCTGGGAAGTCACGGTGTTTTTAACGAAAAAGAGCCCCATGCCCGCTCCTCCCGGCTTGTTCGTGTAGAAAGGGAGGAAGAGAAAGGGGACATCCTCTTCTTTGATCTCTTTTCCCGTATCGAAAAATTCTACCTCAATAAGATAGCTTTTGCTCTCTCCTTTTGCTTCGTAGACCAGGTCTTCGTGTAGTTTCAGCGTGACTCTTATCGTACCCTGTACATCGATTGCTTCAACAGAGTTTTTTAAAAGATTCGTGAATGCCCTGAACAGAGCATCGGTGTCGCAATGAATCCTGGGAAGCGAGGTGTCAGCTATTATGTTGATTTTGATATGTTTTTTTGTTTCCGATATGTGGGATTTGACGAGCTCGATAGCCTCCGTCAACAGTTCGAGCAGATCGGCATCGTGCTTGCTTTCGATCTGCCAAGGAGACAGGAGGCCATCGAGAAACCTTGCAATCCTGTCTGTTTCCCTGAGGATGACGTGGGCATGATTCCTGAAGGGGGAAGTTTTTTCCAGGTTCTTAAGGAGCATCTGTGCGGCTCCCTTTATCCCCCCGAGGGGATTTTTTACCTCGTGGCTGATCCCCCTCCATATGATCTCGTAGTTGCTGCTTTCCACCTTTTCATCGCCGATGAACTTTTCCGCAATACTTTCCTCTTTTTTCCTGAAAGAGATCAGGGAGAAGCGTTCTCTGCCCCCGGGTGCCATGAGCTGGGCGAGCTCCATATAATCGATGGGAATTTTATCCCCTGACCTGCTCTTTATGGCGATGTCGAATATTATAATCCGTTTGCCGCCGAAAGACTCTCTGAAGCATTTTGAGAAATTGTCTATTTCTCCGAACAGTTCCTGTGCGCTTTTTTTAGAGATATTTTTGTATGAGTCCTGAAGGGTTTCTTCGGCCGAGCTGTTTGCGTAGACAATGGTTCCCCGGTCATCGGCTACGAGTATTGGTACCCCCAAGGCTTCCGGTATGCTCTCAACGATGCTTTTTAAAGTAGCTCTCGATTTCACTTTTCATTTCCTCGGAGTCGTTCACTTTGCTGATTCTTCTTCTGAAGCCTGCAGACCCGGGGAGGTCCCTCGTGTACCAGGTAATCTGTTTCCTGAAAAAGGTCGGCGCTTTTTCTCCGTAAAAGGCGTAAACCTGATCAAAATGGTCGAGGATTACATCCGCCAGGCCCGGAAATTCACTTTCCGAAGTACCATTCATGAATTGCCGGATTTCGGAAAAGATGAGAGGGTTTCTCAATGCCCCTCTTCCTACCATGATGGCATCACATCCCGACATTTCCCTGACGAGAACGGCGTCTCTTGCCGTTTCGATTCCCCCGCTTGCGATAACGTGGGGTGCCGTCGACATCTTGCAAATGGCAGCGGTTTTTCCGTGATCCGCTTTCCCTTCCATACCCTGGGACACGGTGCGGGGATGCACGGCAATCGCGTCTGCACCGCTATCGGCAAGGGAACTTGCAAAATCCACGTACGAGTTGTCCTGTTCGTCCCAGCCGGTCCTTATCTTGACGGAGAGGGGTATGCGAATGTTGTTTTTAACCCTCTTTACAATCATGGAGGCACGCCTTATGTCCCTCATGAGCAGGGCCCCGGATCCGGTTTTTAATATTTTTTTCATCGGACATCCCATGTTGATGTCGACGAAATCGAAACCGAGTTCCTCCCCGATAGATGCTGCATCGGCCATGATACCCGGATCGTTACCGAACAACTGGATACCGATCGGCTTTTCCGGGGGCAAAAAGTATACGTATCGACGCTTTGTTTTCGAAAATAGTGGTGATGTGAGGCCGATAGCATTTACCATCTCCGTGAACACTGCGTCAGCCCCGAGCTTTCTGCATATCCGCCTGAAAGGGCTGTCGGAGAATCCCGCGAGAGGGGCCAAAAAGGTTCGCTGTTTGTCGAAATGGAACATTTTTTTTCTCTGCCGTCTCCCCGGCAGATTTTATTGTACCGATATTTCCTTGCAAATAAAGGATATTTAATATTATATTTTTTTATACCCGGAATGATAAAAGAGACAAAGAGGATACGCTATGCCTGATGGAGCAGCCATACTGGACAAGGCGACTTCCTTTGAAGAGTCAAAAATAGTCAAAGCCATGGGTATATACCCCTTCTTCAGGGAAATCTCTTCCGCGCAGGACCCTGTGGTCAGGATAGGGGGAAAAGATGTTGTCATGCTCGGGTCGAACAGCTATCTTGGCCTCACCACCCATCCCGAGGTTAAAAAGGCTGCAGTCGATGCGATAGGAAAATATGGAACCGGGTGCGCGGGTTCCAGATTTTTAAACGGTACCCTCGATATTCACCGGAAACTGGAAGAGGAGCTCGCCCAGCTCGTTGGAAAGGAGAAGGCGCTTGTTTTCTCCACAGGATTTCAAACGAACTTAGGGACGATATCGGCTCTTGCCGGGAAGGGTGAATACGTCATCACGGACAAGCTAAACCACGCCAGCATAATCGACGGTGCGCGGCTCAGTTTCGGCAAGATCGTCAAATTCAATCACAATGACATGGAGGATCTCGAGAGATCCCTCGAGTACCTTCCCCGTGAAAAGGGGAAGCTCATGGTTGTCGACGGCGTGTTCAGCATGGAAGGGGATATAGCAAATCTTCCCCAGATAGTCCCGTTGTGCAAGAAATACGGGTCTGCCCTGATGGTGGACGATGCGCACGGCATCGGCGTTCTGGGCAAGAACGGTACAGGAACTTCGGACCATTTCGGCCTGGCCGACGATGTGCAGATTATCATGGGTACCTTCAGCAAGTCCCTGGCCTCCCTTGGGGGATTTATTGCTTCGGACGAAGACACGGTCGAATATCTCATGCATGTTTCGAGGGCCCTCATGTTCAGCGCCAGCATTCCCCCCGCCAATGTCGCTGCGGTGAGAGCGGCGCTGAAGATAATGTTGCGGGAACCGGAACGGATCGAAAAACTCTGGGAAAATACGGGGAGAATGAAACAGGGCCTCGAGCAGCTCGGATTCGATACGGGCAAATCCGAGACCCCCATTATCCCCGTCAGGATCGGGGATACGGTGCGGACTTTTTCTGCCTGCATCAAGCTGCAGGAGGAGGGTGTTTTTGTGAACCCCGTCGTTGCCCCCGCTGTTCCTGAAGGTGATTGCCTGATACGGGTGAGCTTGATGGCAACCCACAACGTGGAGCACATAGATGCTGCTCTGTCAAAGCTTGAGAAGGTCGGGCGGGAACTCGGGGTAATATAGGGGGCCGCAGTTGAGAATTGTCGCGGTTAATCCCTTTTCCCGAAGAGACCTCCTGAGGTTCATAAAGTTTCCCCTCCTGCTCTATTCCAGCTCTCAATTTTACGTTCCCCATCTCACCTACGAAAGAATGAACTTTTTCAACCCGCGGAAGAACCCTTTCTTCAGACATGCCAGCGTGGAATATTACCTTGCCCTGTCGGGGAAGGGGGAAGTTATCGGGCGTGTCACCGCGCACATAGACTGGAACTATGTGGACTACCACACTGAAAAGAAGGGGTTTTTTGGCTTTTTCGACTGTGTCGACAACCCCGATGTTGCCCGCGCTCTTCTGGACAGAGCCTCAGACAGCCTCCGGGAAAAAGGGATGGAGGGTGTCATCGGCCCGGTCAGTTTCAGCACAAACGATGAGGTGGGAATCCTCGTGAAGGGTTTTGAAAGCCCACCCTCTATCATGATGCCCTACAATTTCCGCTATTACGGAAGGCTTCTGGAGGAGTGCGGTTTCCAAAAAGCCAAGGATCTTTACGCCTACTTTACCGAGTATGACGGAACGACTCCGGAAGCGATTGTGCGGGTGAGTGAGAGGATGAAGAGGAGGACGAAAGTCACCCTGAGAAAGCTCGACATGAAAAACTTCCAGGAAGATCTCAAGATTGTCTCCCGGATATACAATTCTGCCTGGGAGGATAACTGGGGTTTTACCCCTATGAGCGATGATGAGGTTAGGTACCTCGGCCAGAACTTGAAACAGATAGTCGACCCGGAAATTGTGTTTTTCGCATATATTGCGGATCGTCCCGTGGGATTTTTCATCGCCATTCCCGATTATAACCCGGTGCTCAAAGAGTTGAACGGGCGGCTTTTCCCTTTTGGTTTCCTGAAACTTCTGGGAGCGAGAAAAAAACTGGATCGGTTGCGGGTTCTCGTCATGGGGGTGGTGGATGAATACAGGAGGAGCGGCATCGAATCTGCCCTTCTCGAGGAAATCTTCCGTGTCGGGCCGGAGAATGGGTATTACAAAGGCGAGCTCTCATGGATCCTGGAGGACAATGTGATCATGAACAAGATCATCTCGAGAATCGTGAAGGACCCTTACAAAATCTACAGGGTGTACGAAAGAGGGCTATGAAGATCCTTCTGACCGGCGCTACAGGGTTCATCGGGAGAAACCTTGCCCTCAGGCTGGCCGGTATGGGGCATCACGTGTTGTGCCTGGTGAGAGACATGGGCAGGGCATTGTGGATGAGTAACCATCCCGGTCTCCAGCCCGTGAAGGGGGATATTTCTGTGAAAGCGAGTCTTGCCCCCCACGTGGAAAATGTGGACCTCGTATTCCATCTGGCCGGATTGACCAAGGCCAAAAACAGAGATGAGTACATGCGGGTAAATGGCGAGGGAACGGGAAACCTCATTGATGCCGTTGTACTGTGGGGCAAGAGGGTCAAAAAGGTCCTGTATGTGAGCTCCCTCGCCGTGGCGGGCCCCCACAGCTCAAAAAATCCTGCAGAGGAAAAAGGTAATGTTGCCCCGATAACCCACTACGGGGAGAGCAAGCTTCTTGGTGAGGATCTTTTGAAAAACAGGAGCGGGGATGTTCCGTGGACGATCATAAGGCCCCCCGTCGTCTATGGACCCTACGATCGGGATGTGTATGTCTACTTCAAGATGGCGGAAAGGGGCCTCATGCCGGTGCTGGGGGAAGGAACGATGGATTTGTCCATTATCCACGTGGAAGATGTAACGGCAGGGATAGCGCTCGCCGGCTTCAGTGACGAGAGCGACGGGGAAACATTCTACCTTTCCGACGGGAGAGTCTACACGGTGGGAGAGTTGCTTGAAATTCTGGCCGGGGTGGCCGGGAGCGGAAGGTTGATTCACATACCGCCTCTCTTGGGCAGGGCCCTGGGACGCGCCGGAGATATCCTCACCCTGCTGACCGGTGATGCCCAGGTCATCAACAGCCAGAAAGTCATGGAAGCCCTCCAGGAGGGGTGGGTATGCAGCACCGAAAAGATCAGCGATCTCCTCGGCTTTCTTCCGACCATCGAGGTTTCGGAGGGCTTTGCGTCGACCTACCGCTGGTACAGGGACACGGGCTGGCTGTGAAGCTGTCATGGACCGACAGAATCACGGTTCTCTATAACCTTCTCGTTGTCGTATTCATCGCTGCCTTCAGCAACAGGATCGGGGGCTACAGCTGGCATCTTGCTTTCAACGTATCGGTAATTTTTTTTGTGCTCCTCCTTTCGCTCGAGCGGGGAAACAATACGATACTTCGCCTGGTGCGACTGTGGTATCCGATCGGGCTTTACACATTTCTCTACTATCAGACGGGATTGATCAACAGGGTAATTTTCCCGGATTTTCTCGACGCGTATTTCATGGGACTCGATGTAAAAATATTCGGCTCCTTTCCCGGCTTCATCCTTTACGGGGATGGAGGAAATGCTCTCCTTGATGAATTCTTCCACTTTTTCTACTTCAGCTACTATCTGATAATTCCTGTGACAGGATTTGTATTGTACCGCAAAGATGGAAAGCTTTTCGAAAAGTACGTGTTTCAGATCTCTTTGCTCTTCTACCTGTGTTATCTGATATATATATTCTTGCCCGTCGAGGGACCCATCGGCCTGCGCATCGAGCACTACCACGATGGGGGCCTGTTCCGCTCTCTGGTCGATTTTATTTACAAAAAGGGTGAAAACCCTGGTGCTGCATTCCCCAGCTCGCACGTGGCGGTTTCCTTGCTCATCGCCTGGTGGGGGAACAGGTTTATGGGTAAGTGGAGGGTATGTTACTGGTCGATATTTGTTTTTCTCTCCGTTGCCACGATTTACTGTATGTTCCATTATGCCGTTGACGTGATAGGCGGAATCCTGCTGGCAGTTCTTTTCCTGTTTTTTTTCAATTTTTTCAAGGGGAGAGAAGGGTCATGAGAAAACCATCGGTGGTTGTTGCCGTAAACCCCGCTGCCAGGCGGATGAACCGGGAGAAAACCGATGCTCTCTTTCGCTTTTTCAGAGAGGAAAGCGACCTCAGGGAGTTTTATATATCCGAAAAAGAAGGCGATATAAGGTCCCTGGCAGATCGCGTATCGAAGGACGGTTCTGCCGAGCTGTTCATCGTTGCCGGGGGAGACGGAACGATGAACGAGGCGGTAAACGGGATTTCCTGTCCCGGACCGAAAATAGGGTACATTCCCGGGGGTACGAGCAATGTCATCCGTTTCGAACTGGGCATTTCCGGGGACATCTATGAAGCCGGAAAGACGGCTCTCTGGGGAAAGCCGAAAAAGGTGCGTCCGGGAATCGCCGGCGGGAGAAAATTTCTCCTCATGGTGGGCGCGGGCATCGATGCAGACATCGTAAAGGCAGTTTCGGGGAAGCTCAAGTCATTCCTGGGCAAAGCTGAGTACGTGAGAACGGGTTTGATGCGGATTGCTCGAGCGCGCATTCCGCCCATCAGTGTTAGCCGGGAGGGAGATGATGTGGGCGATTTCAGCTGGGTCGTAATATCGAGATCATCTTTTTATGCCGGCAAGCTGCGGCTGGTGAGGGAGGCGAGTTTCGACCTGGATGAACTCGTTGCCTATCTCTACCGGCGGGGCGGGACTCTTCCCTATCTCGGATATTCGGTGAAGACACTTGTCGGTATCCCCTTCGGCGACAGGGATGTTGTCAAGGCGCGGGGGGAGGGCTTTTCCCTTGCATCAAGCGGTGCTGTTCCCTTTCAGGTCGACGGTGATCATGCCGGAGTACTTCCCATCGATGTTCGCCTGAGCGATGACTGGGTGGAGATAAATATTTAGTTAGACGGGCAAATTGGCCTGACTTTACTCTTTCTCGATGATACGGATGTTGCGTGGGTCCCGGATGATTATCTCGGGCCTGCCCTTGTATACCTTTATTTTACCGGTTACCTGAACGGTTTTTCCCGGGAAGAGTTTTTCCGGCGGAAGGGGGAACTTGAGGGCATCCCCGGCAAAAATAACGATGGATACGCTGTTTTTCCAGTCCTGGTCGAAGTTGAGAAAGGTAACCTTGCCGGTGTTTTTTACTCTCTTGATCTCTCCTTCGAGGGTGACGTACCTCCCCACGTGGTCCCCGGCCTCACGGTAACCGATCGTGGGATTGGCGTCACCCCTCTCTTGCGTCGCCTTTTCCCGGAAGGGGGTGTATCCATCGGTCTCAAGCGCCGTCTTTACGAGGGATGGCGGGTACTGTTTGGCGTACCTCCTGATTCTCTGGATTTCGCCGGCCAGTTCCGATTCCTTCAGCAAGGCCTTTGCCATTCCCCCATACACGACGATGTAGGTTCTCGCGGGGCCGGGGTAGACCTCGGTGCCTTCAAAGTGAGCAGAGGAGTAATCGACCACGTGTGGCGAAAGATCTCTGAAAAGGCCTTTCCGCCCCATTTCTGCTTCCCCCTGAAGTCTTAGGAACTTTTTTTTCTCCCTGAAGGGAAAGTAGGTGAGCGTCAGGGCGAGCCCCTTTTTCAGGAGCAATTCGTTCACCATCTCCCCATTTTTGGTGAAGACGTAACACAACCATCTTCCATACCGGTCTTCCCTCTCCATGTCGAACGCAAGGTCGACATCCTTTTCCGAGACCAAATCCGCCACCAGCTCCTTGGCTTCCATCGCCATGAACTCATCGGGCTCGCCATTTTTTCCCAGCTCCGGGCAGTCGATGCCGATGAGCCGAACCACCTTTTTCTCCCCCGAAGCCGAAACGACAATCGTATCACCGTCCCTGACCGCAAGGACTCTTGCAGAGAGGGATTCAGTCGCGGTTGCCGGGTGTGCCCGCGTGAAGATGGCGAGGGTGAGGGCAAGGAAAATGCATGGTAATGTGACGTGTCTTGCGATAGATTGCGGCGGCTTCATTCCTTATTGTGCGTCAGACGGCGTTATGTTCAATTCGGCGCTTATCTCGATAGTTGATTTTTCCCTCTGCTCACTCAAAAATGCCCTGAGTGCGGCACTCTTTTTCTGCTCGAGCATGATGTCTGCGATCTGCCTCATTTCCTCATCGTAATTTTCCGAGGAGATTTCCTTTTCCCCCGCGAACTCGAACACATATATGTTCGAGCCTGACTCCACCGGATTTGCGGCAATCCGGTCGGTTTTTCCCAGGGAGAGCACGCTCTCAAATGAATCTCCTAAGATACCTATTCCCGGGATTCCCGGTAAGGAGAGGGGTGAGAAGAAGGGAGTCTTCTTCAGGGTGAAGGTATATTTAGCGGCGGCTTTTTTCAGCTCCCCTTCTTTTTTCGCCGCCGCAATGATCTCTTTTGCAACGTTGAGGGCTTTTTGATACTTCTTCCTTTTTGCGATGATTTCTCTCACCTCTTTCTTCGTCTCCTCGAGCGGTTTTATCGTTGAGGCTTTCTTTTCCACCACCCTGAAGACAATATGGTTGTTTCCTGATTTTTGCACCTCCCCTGTTTCACCCGGGTTGAGAAGGTATGAGGAGGAAATGACATTTTTGAGCATTGGCTCCGCCTCACCGTGGGATAAAAGCCCGCTCTCTTTCACCGCTATCCCGTAGTCTGCCATCACTTCCTTGAACGTCTCACCCTTTGCGATCCTTCCTTTTGCCTCGTAAGCCCGGATGATCGCAATGTCATGGCTTTTATCCCTTTTCAAATCGCCGATGACCTTCTCTCTTACCTCTTCGATCGGATAGGGGTCCGATCTTCTGATCTCCGCCACCTTGAATATTTTCACTGCCGAACCCGTGTCTATCGGCTCCGTGACGGTGTCCACTGCCAGCGAGAAAAGAGTGTCTCCCGCGCCCCGGGGAAGGTCTTTTTTCTCGTACCAGCTGGATTTTTCACCCTTTCCTTTCGAGTGCTTTTCAACGCCATCGATGAAGGCAATATTTCCGGATACTATTTCTTCCCTGATTTCTCCTGCGCTTTCGAGATTTTCTTTCCTCTCCCTGCTGTTGGTATAGGGAAGCGATATTTCATGAAAACGTCTCCTCTCCGGGGCGAGATACCGGTCCGGATTTGCCTCGTGGTATGTTTTTATCTCGGCATCCGTCACGGCGATGTTGCTGATGAAGTCATCCGGCCTGAAAACGGCGTATTCGACGGTGACCCTGGCCGGGACCCGGAATGATTCCTTGTTGTCGGCATAGTAGGCGGCGACCTCCTCAGACGAAGGGGGCTCTACGGTCATTGCAGCCGGATCTAAAGGGATGTAGTTGAGCCGTATCTCCCTTTTGATGGAGGAGTACCTGTCCTGTATCTCCTTTTCCGATATCTTCACCGTGCCTGATATGAAGCCCTGAAGCTTCTTCAGTTTGAGATCGAGGCTCATCTGCGCTTCAAAATCTTTTGGCGTGATGCCGTTGGTCCGGAGAATGCTGAGGTATCTCTCCCGGTCGAACTGGCCGTTCAGAAGAAATGCGGGGGTCTGGGAAATTGCGGCCTGCACCTCCGGGGGCGTAACCACGATGTTGAGTTCTTCCGCGGCTTCTCGAAACAACTCCCTGTTTATCAGGTTTTCAAGTGCCTCCCGTTTCAGGGTGTCCGTGTCGGGGCTTTGCGTGTCCAGGAGGTTCCCGTAAACTTCGCGGTATACCTGCTCGAGATTCTGATATTCGTCGTAATACTGTTTCAGCGATATGATCCTGTCATTGACGGTTGCGGCCATATCGGCTTTCGAAACGTCCCCTCCCCTTCCCCAAACCAGGAAGATGGTGCCGATGAATGCTGCAACCACGAGCCACAGAACCCCTTTGATCATCCAGCTCTGGGTGTGCTTTCTGAAGGTGCGAAGCATGAAGTCCTCCAATGAATGTTGTTGCTGCGTCTTTCAAAAAGAATATAAATATAAAACAATATTGGCCAAATTACAAGTTGAGGGCCGAGCCCCAAGCGGGCCGGTTGCTGCCCGGTCTGTCGCTGAAGGGCCCCGGTGGAAGGAGAAAAGAAGGAAAAGCATCGAAGGCTTACCTAACTTGTTGAATTTATGTTATCTCACTGTTACTATTACCTATAAAATATACGATAATCTCTGCGTGCAGGTATGGAGGAATTGCATGTTTCTTAACAGATTGTTCGGTTTTTTTTCCAACGATCTCGCCATAGACCTCGGCACGGCAAATACCCTGGTTTTCATGAAGGGAAGGGGCATAGTATGTTCCGAGCCGTCCGTTGTGGCCGTCTACAGGGACAACCGGGGGGCGAAGAAGGTCCTTTCCGTAGGGACCGAGGCCAAACGGATGCTCGGAAGGACTCCCGGCAATATCATCGCCATAAGGCCCATGAAGGACGGGGTCATCGCCGATTTTGAAGTTACCGAGGCCATGCTCAGGTACTTCATAAGGACCGCTCACAACAGGCGTGCCCTCGTTCGGCCGAGAAGCATCATATGTGTCCCCTTTGGCTGTACGGAGGTGGAAAAGAGGGCGGTGAAGGAGTCCGCCGAGTCCGCAGGGGCGAGGGAAGTGTATATGATAGAGGAACCCCTTGCCGCCGCAATAGGGTCGGGCCTTCCCATCACGGAGCCTTCAGGCAACATGATAGTAGACATCGGGGGAGGGACCTGCGAGGTGGCCGTTATTTCTCTCGGGGGAATCGTGAGAAGTCAGTCTGTGAGGGTGGCGGGAGACAAGATGGATGAGGCGATTCTCCAGTACATCAAACGAAAGTACAATCTGATGATCGGCGAACCTACCGCTGAGTTGATCAAAGTTACCATCGGCAATGCCTATCCATCGGGTGAGGTTGAGACCATGGAGGTGAAGGGGCTTGATCTCGTAACGGGGGTACCGAAATCTCTCGAAATCAATTCAGAGGAAATAAGAGAATCCCTTTCCGAACCTGTGCGGGTCATCGTAGATGCCGTTAAATCTGTTTTCGAGGAAACCCCGCCCGAGCTTGCGGCCGATATCTTCGACCGAGGAATCGTGCTCGCCGGTGGAGGCGCACTCCTGAAGAATCTCGATATTCTCCTCAGAGAGGAAACCGGTCTTCCGGTGATGGTTGCTGATGACCCATTATCGGCAGTCGTTTTAGGATCTGGCAAGGTGCTCGACGAGATAGAACTCCTCAAGAGGATCACCTATTACGATTAGCTCACCGGAAGCATGGAATGAGGAAATTTGTAAAGAAGAACCTGAGGGTTTTCGTTTCAATTCTTCTCATCATTATCGCCCTCCAGTTCTCTGTGAGGGCAAAGACACCCTTTACTCCCTATCGCCAGATAATGTGGGCGGTATCCACCGTCACGTTTTTTGCGGCCGACACGTTTACCAGGTCAGTGAGCGGCCTCGGCCGTTTCATGGAGGACTATTTCTTTCTCGTCAATGTGGCCAGGGAAAACAAGGAGCTGAAGGAGGAACTGGGAAAGTGGCAGGAACGGGCGGACTTGGTGGAGGAGTTAAAGAGCGAGAACGAGCGGCTGCGGGTTATGCTCAGACAAAAGAGGGAGGTCCAGGGTGAGGGCGTCGTCGCCAGGGTCATCTCGTATGACCTCACCCCCTGGTCGAGCGGTTTCTTTATCGACCTGGGGAAGAGGGACGGGATTGAACCGGGCATGGCGGCAATCCTCCCTGAAGGGGTTGCGGGCAGGGTATATCGGGTGTTTCCCACCGCTTCCCTGGTCATTTCGATCAAAGACCACCGGTTTGCCATAGATGTGAGAATCCAGAGAACGAGGCTCCGGTGTATATTGAAAGGAACGGGGACGGGGTGCCAGCTCAAATACGTAAGGACCACCGATGACCTGAAGGAAGGGGACGTGCTCATCACCACGGGCTTTGGAGGCTACTTCCCCACGGGAGTCCAGACGGGAATCGTTTCCAGAACGAGGGAGGAAAAGGGGAGTATTTTCAGAAGGGTGGACGTTGTTCCCTACGTGGACCTGCGGAAACTCGAGACGGTGTACATCGTCAAGGGAACGAGCAGCCCCTCCGGCGGGGGTGCGGTAAGATGAAAAAAAAAATCTATCCTTTTATCGTTCCCCTGGGCATAGCATTTTTTGGCCTCCTCCTGAACATTCTTGCCTGCAACCGAATTTTTCCGAAATATCTGATTGTCGACTTTCCGCTCCTGATAACGGCCTACTTTGCCTTTTTTGACAACAGCGAAGTCTCGATCCTGCCGGTGATAATCCTTGCAACGTTCCGCGACATCATGTCAGGCGGGAACATGGGGAGCTTCTTTTTTGCGACTCTTTCCTTCTTTTTCTTCGCGCGCTACTTTTACCGAAAGCTTTATGTTGAAAATGAGCTGTTTCTCCTGATGGCCGTCTTTGCTCTCCTGACTCTGGAGTCGATCTCAGTCCTGGTGATAAATTATGCCACCTACGACTTCGTTCCGCACCTGCTCTATCCCCTGACCGAAATGATACGGATCTCGATAAATTCCCTGCTCGCCGTGCCGATCTTCTATGCTCTCATGAGGCGAACGGGGCCCAGGGCGTATGAGATATGATACAGCGCATTCGGCAATTTGAAAGAGACCCCGAGGTAAACAGAAGGCTGCGCGTTCTCTACGTTGCCGCCATGGTGATTTTTTTTCTCCTCACCCTTCGCCTCTACTACCTTCAGGTGATCAAATACAGACACTTTTACAGTCTCTCCGAGGAGAACCGGGTCAGGTTGAGGCCAGTCAGGGCGCCGCGGGGCCTTATTCTCGACAGGAACGGGGAGATCCTGGCCGATTCGAAACCGGCGTTCCAGCTCGTGTGCACCCCCTATGATGTGGTTGACCTGGAGGGGGAACTCCGGTTTCTCCTGGAGATTGTGGACATGGATTTTATAGAGGTGGCGGAGAAGATTCGGCAGGCCAAAAAAGATAACCCATTCGGGAGCATCAACATCGCCACGGACCTCACCTACGAACAGGTATCGGCAATCGAGACCAACCTGGAGCAGGTGCCGGGCTTTTCCATATCTTACGAGGCACGGAGAAACTATCCTTTAGGTTTCCTCGTTGCCCATGCCCTCGGATATGTTGGGGAGTCGAGCGTTGACGACTTGAAGAACTTTAAAGATTTCGGCGTGATATTCGGAGATTATGTGGGGAAGACGGGGGTCGAGCGGATGATGGAAGGGGTGCTCCACGGCAGGGATGGTGTTCGCCGTCTGGAGGTGGATGCGCTCGGGAGAGAGAAAAAAGAGCTGGATTTTAAAAATCCCGATCAGGGGGGCATTCTCTATCTCAATCTGGACATCGGGCTGCAGCGGGAGGCAGCCAGGCTTCTTGAAGGGGGTGCAGGGGCTATATTCGGCATGAATCCCAAAACCGGGGAGGTTTATGTTCTCTATTCATCCCCCTCTTACGATCCCAACCTTTTCGCACGGGGAATCCGGGTAAAAGAGTGGAACTCCCTGCTCAATGACAGGAAAAAACCGCTTCAGAACAGAGTGATACAGGGGCTCTATGCTCCGGGGTCCACCATAAAGCCGATCATTGCCCTCTTTTCCCTCCAGGAGGGTTTTGTAAGCACCGAGACTGAGTTTTTCTGTCCGGGAGAGTTTAAAGTTGCAAAATCGAAATTTCGATGCTGGAAAAGGGGGGGGCACGGCGATGTCAACATGTGGAAGGCTATTGTCGAGTCCTGTGATATTTACTTTTACAATCTGGGGTTGACTTCGGGGATCAACAATATCAGCAGATGGTCGATGCTTTTCGGGCTCAATGAGGGGACAGGGATTGATTTGCCCGCCGAGAAAAAAGGGATAGTTCCCTCCCGGGCCCTCAAACGGGAGCGATTTGGAGAGAGGTGGTTTCACGGGGATACGGTGGTGGCTTCCATCGGCCAGGGATACTTTGCAATCACCCCCCAGGAACTGGCTGTTGCCTATTCGGCGCTCGTAAACGGCGGGAAGCTCGTGACACCGATGCTGGTCAGGAAAGGAATAACCCACGGGGGAGAGGAGAGGATACATGAGGGTTCCGTCCGCCGGGAATTGGTGGTGGACCAGGAAAAATTGACCCTGATCAAGGATGCCCTCCAGGCGGTGGTGGAAGATAGAAAAGGGACGGGGAGAAGGGCCGACCTGCTCGAGATGGGAATTGGGGGAAAGACGGGGACGGCCCAGGTTGTTTCCCTTCCGGAGAAAGATATCCCTAAAGAGGAAGTGGCATACTATAGAAAAGATCACGCATGGTTTGTCGGCTTCGCGCCGGCCGACGATCCGGAAATTTGCGTGGCCGTTGTCGTCGAGCATGGCGGGAGCGGCGGGGAGATCGCTGCCCCCATGTTTCGCTCCATGGTGAGGAAATATTTTTCTTTGAAGGGGGAGGGGTGAGAAAGATCATATCGGGGAAAAGAGAGGTCATCCTGCCATTTTTGGCGGTTTTCATATCCTGCGTCGGCATCGTCAACGCGTACAGCTCCACCTATTACTATTCCCATCCGGGCATCCAGATATACCTCAAACAGGCTATCTGGCTCGTTGCAGGGTTGTTCGTCATGATCGCCGTTGCGTCGATGAAGGAGAATGTTTTCGAGGAGTCATCCTACGTCCTCTACGCCTTCTTCATTGTTTCTCTCATATTTGTACTGGTATTCGGAAAGGTCTTTGGTGGGTCGAAAAGATGGTTGAGCCTGGGTCCCCTCAATATTCAGCCCTCGGAGGTGGGGAAGATTTTCTTCGTTCTTGCCGTGTCGAGATTCTTTTCCGACCGTTTTACGACCAGCGGCATGGAGTTGAGGGATCTTGCTGTCCCTTTCCTGATGACCCTCGTACCCTTTGTTCTGATAGCCTATCAACCCGATCTCGGAACGGCGGGCCTCTACTTTTTGATCTTCATCGGTGTTTCTGTCGTTGCCCGTTTGAGCCTAAAGAGCATGGTGAAACTCGGCGTTTCCGGCCTGATAACGGTTCCGCTCCTCTGGATGATGATGAAAGGTTACCAGAAGGAGCGGGTGGTCAGCTTCATGAGTCCGGAGAAAGACCCTTTCGGAACGGGATATCACATAATACAGTCGAAAATCGCTATCGGTTCGGGTGGATTCTGGGGAAAGGGATTTCTGAACGGGACCCAGGGGCAGCTGCGCTTCCTTCCCGAGCAGCACACCGACTTCGCCTTTTCCGTTCTCGCAGAAGAATGGGGGTTTATTATCTGCCTCGTGATGATCCTCCTCTTTCTGTTCTTCATTCTCCGTCTCTTCTACCTTTCCATGCAGGTACAGGACCGCTACTCCTCCTTCGTGATATCCGGAATAGGTATCTATTTCTTGGTGCAGGTTTTTATCAACTTTGCCATGGTAATGGGACTGTTTCCCGTCGTCGGCGTTCCGCTTCCATTCGTGAGTTACGGCGGGTCGTCGATGATAGCGAACATGCTTGCCGTGGGTGTCGTCATAAACCAGTCCAGGACGCGGTTTATTCTTTGACCAATTTTCCTTCCGTCGTGGTTAGCCCGATGAGCTCTTTGACCTTCTCATCCATACCGGTTTGAAAGCCGTACAGTGTGCCCGCAACCTGGCCCTGCCTGTTCAAGCCTATCAGGGCGGGTATCCTTTTCAGTTTGAGTGTCTTCGTCACACTCGCAGCATCACCGTAATAATAGAGCGGATCCTCTTTTTCCTGGATAGGTTCAGGGATGAAAGCGGCTTCCCCTTCGGGCGAATAAGGCATGCGGCTCGTTCCCGATTCGTCGAGAACCTTCCTGTCGACGAGCTCGAGTGTTATTACGGAAACGTCCCCGCTGCCGCTTGCCGCTGCTTTTCCAAGGACCCTGTCCAGATCCTTGCAGAGGGGGCACCAGGAGCTCCTGACATAGAGAATTACCGGAGATCCCGTGAAATCTCTCAGAAAGAGGGGTTCTCCCGAGTAAATGTAACCGAGGGGGGACGGGCTGCTTGCCAGTGTGGAGGATCCGCGGGTAAGGGGGTCTGGCGCGCAACCCAGTGCCAGGAAGGTGAGTATGAGAAAGGGTAGATAAACTCTCTTCGTGGCAGTGAAATTATTCTTCACATTGCCTTCTTGATCAATTGAAGGATATTTTCTTTCGGATTTGCTCCCACGAGCTGCCCTTTGATTTCCCCGTTACGGAAAACAATGAGCGTGGGTATCCCCCTTATGCCGAACTTCGTGGCAATTTCCGGGTGCTCGTCGACGTTTACCTTGGCAAAGGATGCCTGGCCCTCCATCTCCTCGGCAACCTGCTCGATCAGGGGAGCGATAACTTTGCACGGGCCGCACCAGGGAGCCCAAAAATCAACGAGCACCGGCTCATCTTTCTTGATCAGGTCGTTGAAACTGGTTTCGTCGAGACTGACAATTTTTCCACCCATCCTACCCTCCAGTCGAATTTTTACAGTTCGATGCTCATTGCCTGCTAAAGTTTCTTGCGGTACCGTGCGTGCTCAATTTTAATGCACCTGTTCATTATAACCGTGATGTTTTTGGATTCAAGAAACTCCCTGGCGTGCTCGTTTTCTATTCCCTGCTGCATCCAGAAAAACTTCGGGCCAATCAACGCGGCCTGCTCGGCGATGGGGGGGATATCATCCGATTTCCTGAACACGTCAACGAGATCCACCTTTTCAGGGATGCTTTGAAGATCGGGGTACGACTTTTGCCCCAGCACTTCGGGTATGGTGGGGTTGACGGGGATGATCCGGTAACCATTTTCCCGGAGATACCTTGCCACCTGGTGGGACGGGCGATCGGCGTTATCCGATAGCCCGACGACCGCTATGACGGTGGTTTCCCTGAGGGCCCGAATGATAGTGTTCTCAACCATGCTGCCTCCCGCCTTCACTTTTCAATTTTCAAACACAACTTTTCCAAAGTCAATTCAATTTCCCGAAAGCGGTAATGCAAGAGGCCTGCGTTTCTTGGCTCCCCCCGTTGCTGGCCACCGCTTATCCCCTGCCTTGACTCTGTCCCGGTATTTTTTTCCCTTGACCGGGTAGCGTGGGGAGGATATTTTCATCTTATTCTTTCCGGACGAGGGGAAATGAGAAAGCAGGTCCTGAAACAATTCAAAGAATCTGCAGATCTGATATTGAAGGTGGCCGATGAACTGGTTGAGCCGATCATCGACGCAGCCAAGATCATTACCGAGGCCCTCCGGAGGGGCAACAAGCTCCTTCTGTTCGGCAACGGCGGAAGTGCGGCGGATTCGCAGCACATAGCAGCGGAATTTGTTAACCGGTTTATGATCGAGAGGCCCCCGCTTCCCGCGATTGCACTGACTACCGACACCTCGGTGATAACCTCGATCGGAAACGACTATGGATTTTCCGAGATTTTCGTCAAGCAGATAAAGGCTCTTGGAAACAGGGGAGACGTTGCGATTGCAATTTCAACCAGCGGCGCCTCTCAAAACATACTGAAGGGAGTCAGGGCCGCAAAGAAGATGGAGATCGTAACGGTGGGTCTCACGTCGGTAAAAGGTAAAAAGCTGATCGACCTCGTTGATCTTCCCCTCGTCATACCCTCGGAATACACGCCGAGAATTCAGGAGGCGCACATCGTGGTGGGGCATATACTCTGCGACATGACGGATATGATGCTGTTTAAGAATTACAAGAGGAAAGAGTGAGATGACGCTGGATTTGACGAAGCTCAGGCGATATTCGATTCATGAAAGAAGGAGCAAGGTAAGCGTGGAACACTTTGTGGGGAAGTACGAGAAGGGGTCCACTTTTGCCCGCTTTCTTAAATCCATTCCCCCGATTCTCGGCGGGGAGGAGTTCCACTTCGTCGTCAGAAGCGTCAGGCATGCAAAGAAAAGGGGCAAGAAAGTCGTAGCCGGGTTCGGTGCCCACGTGTTGAAGGTGGGACTCTCCTCTTTGATCATCCAGCTTCTCGAGAACAGACTCATCGATCACGTCGCGGTAACGGGTGCCTTTCTCGTGCACGACGTTGAGCTGACCATGGCGGGGCTCACGTCAGAGGATGTAACAGAACAGATCCGGGACGGGAGTTTCGGCATGGCGCAAGAGACGTCTCTGTTTCTGAACAGGGCGATTCAGGAAGGAGTCGCGAAGGGCGAGGGGCTGGCGCACGCGGTAGCTTCGAGGATAAAGGAGGCATTTTCGACACCGGCGGGTCCAAGCGTCCTTGCCTCCTGCGTGGCAACGGGCGTGGGTCTCTCGGCCCATGTAGCCGTAGGGAGCGATATAAACCATATGCACCCGGAAGCCGATGGCGAATCTATCGGCGCGGGGTCTCTCCGGGATTTCCACGCTTTTACCGAAGCCGTGATGGGAATGGATGAAGGGGTGTATCTGAACATAGGGTCGGCGGTGATACTTCCTGAAGTTTTCCTCAAGTCGGTTTCCCTCGCAAGGAACCTTGGCCGCCCTCTGAAGAGCATAACGACCGCCGCGCTCGACTTCAACAGGCATTACAGAGTGTGGGAGAACGTGGTAAAGAGGCCGACCGGTGATGGCGGCAGGGGAGTCTACCTGGTTGGCCATCACGAAATATTGATACCACTTCTCGTTGCAGCCCTGGTCGAAGGTGAAGATGCAGAGAAGAAGTGACCTTATCGCTTTTCTGTCTGACTTTGGTTCTGATTCTCCCTATCCGGGAATTGTCAGGGGGGTAATTCATGGAATACACCCCCGTGTCTGCATTGTCGACCTGACCCACTCGGTCCCCTCCTTCGATGTCACCCTGGGTGCCTTTTTCCTCTGTTCTTCGCTTCCCTGGTTTCCCGAGGGGTCGATATTTCTCTCCGTCGTGGATCCCGGTGTTGGCGGTGCAAGAGAAGCGCTGATCGTCATGACGAGGAGGTATACCCTCGTTGGTCCCGACAACGGGATCATGTACCCTGCCGCCGCCAGTGACGGAATCGTGGCCGCGTATAAAATCGTTCCCGGGGAATACACCTTCCACACGGGCTGCGAAACGTTTCACGGACGGGATATCTTTGCTCCCGTTGCATCCCACCTGTCCCTGGGGGTTGCACCGGAAAAATTAGGCGAAAGGGTGGAAGGGATCGTGCAGATCGAGCTTCCCGGCCAGGTATGGTCCGGTGACACGATCGAGGGGACGGTACTCTTTGTAGACTCCTTCGGCAACGTCATAACGAGCATCCAATCCTCAACGTTCCACTCTTTTGCCGGAGAAAAGAGTGAGTTTCTGATCAACGGGTTGAGAGCGGTTGCTGCTGGCACCTTTTCTGATGTGGCATCCGGCCTGCCGGCACTTGTGCCCGGCAGCTTTGAGAGGATAGAGATCTGCATCAATCGGGGTGATGCCTCCTCCAACCTGGGCTTGTACAGGGGGGATCGCGTGGAGATATCCAGGACATGAGGAAAAGAAAGATACTCATTACCGGCGTGATGACGGGCACATCCGGTGACGGTGTCGACATCTCCCTCCTTTCCTTTTCCGGCGGCAGGAATCCCGATTGGGCAGCCCTTGAGTGCGCCTCCTATCCCTTTCCCAGGAAGCTCCATGAGGAGATCATTCGGTTTCAGGAAAAACGCGAATTGTCAAAAAGAGAGTATCTCAGGTTCTGTGCCGCCCACGGGAACTTTGTCGGTGTGAAAGTCGCGGGGTTTATCGAAAAGAGGTTCGGAAACAGGCCGCTTTCGAATGCTGCGATCGCCTATCACGGGCAGACGATCGCCCACTATCCCGAAAGGGAGAGGGTGGGGAAGGGAAGGTATTCCTTTACCCTCCAGGCGGGCGACGCCTCGGTTGTCTCCCGTATCACGGGGCTCACCGTGGTATCGGACTTTCGTCGTGCCGATGTTGCCGCCGGGGGCTCAGGAGCGCCCCTTGCGCCGCCTTTTCACGCGCTTCTTTTGAAAGGTGTGAAGAAAACGAGCGCCTTTCTCAATATCGGGGGGATAGGGAACATCACGATCGTGAGAAATGGGAAGGTTGTCACGGCATCGGACACGGGTCCCGGCAACATGCTCCTGGACGGAGCGGTGAAGTTTTACACGGGGGGGAGAAAAACCTTCGACAGGGGCGGGAAAATTGCGATGAAGGGGACCCCTTCCCGTGGTCTGCTGCGCTTCATCGAGGAAAGGGACGGCTTCCTGAAGAAGAAAAAGCCGGCTTCAACGGGAAGGGAAACCTACGGGGAGAAGCTTCTGGGGAAAATCCTCTCAAACGCGAGAAAGCGGGGCCTTTCAGGGGAGGATGTCATAGCGACCCTTACATACTATACCGCTTCCTGTGTTGCCCGGTTTCTGGGGGAGATGGGAGCGCACCCTCTATCGTGCCTGTATGTGGGAGGCGGTGGGGCGAAAAACGATGCATTGATGTCTGCCCTGGCCGGGCTCGTGCCCGCCGGGAGTGTGGTCACATCACGCGGGACAAAAGTCGCCCCCGACTTTGTCGAGTCTGCTGCGTTTGCCTATCTCGGTTACCTGTGTCTTGCGGGAATACCGGTCGACACGTCCTCTTTTACCGGCGGAGGCAAGTCGATCCTGGGCAGGATCACGCCGGGAACGAACTTTCAGAGCCTGATGAGGTATCTGCACCGGCGGTGAGCGGTAGAGAATTCCCCCCTCTTTTTCCTTCATCAGACGGCCTGAACCGGCAGGGAATGGTCAGCTCCCTGTTTCTCTACAGCCGGCGGGAAAGCCGCCTGCCTCACGAAAGATCCTTTCTTCTCTGGGGCGGGCATTTCACCGTCCTCGTGGGCGTTACGATCGAGTCCTCGATGAGGGCATCTTTTTCGACTTTCCCGTTTTCCCAGATGATCGAGTGCCGAACGGTGGATCCGTCTCCGATGGTTGCTCCCCCTTCCACCGACACGAAAGGTCCAAGGCGGATATCTTTTCCGAGGTGAGCTTCGTCGGCGATCCTGACGGGAGGGATGATCGAGACTGTTTCCGATTCTGCCTGCACAGTCTCCGGGCGCGCCTCCATGAGCTGCAGGGTGCTTTTCAGGTAGTCTGCAGGCGTTCCGAACTCAAGGAACAGCCCGTCGGCCATGAAACCGTGAATCACCATCCCCTTTTTTCTCGCCGGCACGATGCCGTTCTGGATGATACACGATTTCCCCGGTGGCAGAAGGTCGAGGATCTCCGGCGAGAAGAGGGATAGGCCGGAGTAAAAACCGCAGTATGCGAATTCATCGGGCCTTTTGCCGATCGACAGGAGCCTGTTTTTTTCATCGAGGTACACGGGTGTGTATTCTTCATCTCCGAGGGGGAACAGAACCATCGTAGCTGCTGCCCGGTGAGACCTGTGGTGGCGGATGACCTGTTTCAGGTCGAAATCGAGAATGGTGTCGCTGTTTGCGATGATAAAAAACTTTTCGCCGCCGAAGTGAAAGGCGGCATTTTTCAGTCCACCTCCCGTTCCGAGAATGTCCGGTTCGATTATGTAGGAGATTTTCCCTTTGAAACCGCCCCACCTGCTGATCTTATTTTTTATTATGCCGGGGATTCTGTGGAGATTGATGACGAACTCTTTTGCCCCGCATGCGCTGAGGAATTCGATGTTGTATGAGATCAAGGGCCTTCCAAGAACGGGAATGACCGGCTTTGGAAGCTCAAACGTCAGAGGACGGAGCCTGGTCCCCAGGCCTGCCCCGAGGATCATAGCCTTCAATGAAACCTCCCCCCTTGTTCTTTATTTGATCAGCAAGCGATTCCAGAAGCGGTAGTATGTGAGCCGATAGGCGTCCATATTTGTTTTTGAGAACGGGATTCTCCCTGAGGTAGGTTATGGTCGGGCCGACATACCTGAGATACCTGCCGTCTCCCCTGCCATGAAACATGAAGAAGAAGGTTCCCAGGGCTTTCAGGTTCCTCTGGATAGCCATAGTGAAAAGATTGTCGAAATGCTCTTCTCCTGATTTCCACGTCGCAAAAGGCTCGCCCTCCACCTGCCCTGTGTAGCGTGAAAAAAGCCGATCCCTCTTACTTTCGGGGATGACCACGTATGAGTCGAAAAGAAGCGATGAGAGGTCATAATACGCGCTTCCCATCCGCGCGTCCTGGAAGTCGATGATCCTGATACCCCCGCCGGGAAGCACCATTATGTTCCGGCTGTGGTAGTCACGGTGAGCGAGAACGAGGGGAAGGGTGATGATGTCGTTTATGACCGGCTCTATGTGGACGGCGAAATCGGACACGACCCTCTTTCTTCCTCTCACGGATTCAAGTTTTTCAAGCCCCCATGTGGCCAGAAAATTCATTTCCCACATGAGCTTATCAAAATCGAAGGAGTGTTTGGAAGGCAGCGCCCGCCCGTCGAGACAGCGCGACCCCCTTCGCTGTACCGCAACGATCTGGTCTATCGCGTCTTCGTAGATTTCAGTCACCTTCCGGCCAAAACCTATTTTTTCGACCATATCCTCCAGTGTCGTGTCACCGGCGTCTTCGAGCAGAAGGATCTCTTCTTCGGGTATGTGGAGGTAGACCCGGGGGACCGGTATGCCGGCAGCCGTCATGTACCGGTGGACGTTGAGGTATGCAAGCTCCCCATCGACGACATGGGATGCGGGATATTTCATCATGACCATGGTGGTGGTAGCATCGCCGGCCCCGTCTTTCCCCTCCAGGGTGACCCTGAAGTAGGTTCTCGTCGATGCATCCCCGCGAAGCTCTTCGATCGATTTGACCGTCCCGGGATTTACTCCTGCCCGGAAGAACAGTTTCTGGAGGTGCGATACGTTCAACGCTTCTTTTCCTCGATGATTCCTTGCAGGTATTCGACGCTTGTATCAATTAAATTTTTCAGGAGGGCAGGATCCGATCCCTCCCCCCTGAGGGGATCTCGAATTTCCAATGTGAGGGGGCCACGGTAATCGAGCTCTTTCAGGGTTTGAATGATCCGGTTCCAGTTTACCCCGCCGTCCCCGGGTGGGAGGTGGTCGTCGCTGTCGCCGGCGTTGTCAGAGACGTGGATGTTCACGAGGCGGCTGTTTGTTGTGACGAGGGCGTAGGCGGGTGACTCTATGACGTTGGCATGGCCAATGTCGTTGCACACCCCGACCCGCTCTTCGGGGAAGCTCCTGGCTAGCTCCACGGTTTTCAATGCAGTACCGGAGGGACTGGTCGTGTTCTCTATCGCGATTTTGACGTTATCGGGTAACTTTTCGATGAGCCGCCACATGCTGTCGATGAAGAGAAAAGTTCTCTTCCCCCCGATATCTCCCCCCGGGATGGAAGGGTGAACGACGAGTATTCCCCCCGTATCGGGGTCGAGGATTTTTGATGCGGCAATCGTCTCCCGGATACTCGAGAGTCTCAGCTCCTCATCTTCCGATGAGAGCGAGAGCCACCTGTTCTTTTTTATATCATCGATGTGGAAGTAGAGGGGGAAGTGGACGGATTGTATGGTGATCTTCTTATTCCGGAAGCTCTGAAGGATCCTGTCGACATACTTTTTATCCCTGTAGGGGAAGTGGGGGTTGACTGCGAATATCTCTACCGATGTAACCCCGCTCTCTTCGAGGATATCTATGAACTCCTCGGTAAAATCGTGATATACAAAAATATGTGTCGATACGGAGATAAACATAACTACCAGGATTTTATATGATTACAGGAAATTGTGTGAAAGAAAAGTTGATTGTGAAGCTGTC
Organism: Deltaproteobacteria bacterium; assembly: GCA_011773515.1. Classification (NCBI taxonomy): domain Bacteria; kingdom Pseudomonadati; phylum Myxococcota; class Myxococcia; species Deltaproteobacteria bacterium. The sequence continues at coordinate 37,753 of WVXK01000062.1, read as the reverse complement.
CCGGTTCGGTCTTCTCCTCTTTCTTCTCCTCTCCGTTATGGTGAACGTCGGCGGGTATTCGCATGGCGGCGAGGAGGAAGGCAAATTTTTTTCGGAGGAAATGTTCGGCGCGCTGAAAAAATGGGTGACCATGCTCAGGGTTGGGGACTATGAGGGCCTGCTCGCCCGCCCGGTGTCTGACAAAACAACGGCGGGTTTCAAAGATTTCGATCTGTTCCTGAAGGGGCTCGCGGCGTACGAGACGGGTGACTTTGCCCTGGGTGAACGCGTCAGGGAACAGCTCGCAGCTGAGCACCCGGAGAGCTTTCTTACCCGTTACCTCGACGTCGATGCGGCCTTCTCCCTCCTTGAAAAGGGGGATGTGGATGAAGCGAAGGGGCGGATGGGCGGAAGGCAGAAGGGCGAGCCTCTCTTCCATCGTGAAGGTTCAAGGTTTCTCTACGTGATGGGGAGAATGCGTCTTGCCGAGGGCAGGGAGGTTGCGGGGGTCGATTTTCTCGTGGAATGCGTAAAGCGTTTTCCGGGTACGGAGCCCGCGCTTCTCTCGGAGCGGGTCGTCGTTCCGCTGCTCCTTGGAAAAGTCAATGAACAGGAAGCTGCGGGGTTCGCGCAGGCCGCGCTGAAGCTCGGTGAAGCGCTGGCCGGGGGAGGGAAGTTCAAGGAGGCCGCTTCCGTGCTCGGGCCCTGGCGGAAGAGGGCGGGAGTGGGTCTCGGTGGAAAGTTCGACCTGGCGCTGGCTAATGCGCTGAGGCGGATGAACCGGTATACCGATGCGATTTCGGTACTCCTCGAGAAAAGAAAGGGAGAGCCCCGGGAAAGTGTGGCGATGAAGCTTTTTTACGCCGGCATATACAACTGGTACCGGGGGAGCATGGCCGAAGCCGAGAACCTGTTGAGAAGGGTTCTGAGTGACCATGGCGGTACCGCTGCCTACGGCAAAGCTGCCTACAATCTCGGCAGGATCAAGGAGGAAGGGGGGAATTTTCAGGAGGCATACAGCTATTACCAGGTGGTTTCAGACTCAGATAGAAACAACCTGAAGGCCGAATCATCCTTCAGGAGGGGCCTGGTAAAATTCCTCGCAAAAGATTACGACCTGGCGGGGAAAATATTTTCGGAAAACGCAAAGAGGTTCGACGGTGAGGAGGACTCCTTCAGGAACCTTTTTTTCACGGCCTACAGTCTCGAAAAGAAGGGGGAGTTGCAGAGCGCAACGTCGATCTACGAGCAGATCGTCCAGGAAAGAAAGGGTGGTCTCTATTACTTCCTTTCCCTCGGAAAGCTGGGCAGGTTCGACGGCTGGGAGATCCTGGGAAAGGTGTCCTTCGAAGATGTCACATCGGCGGGCCTCCTCGAGAGCCTGGCCCGGAGCCGGAAGGATCGGCCCGGAAATACGCTCCTGTTGACGAGGGCTATCGTCTTCCAGAGGCTGGGCCTCTCGGCGTTCTCGATCGAGGAGCTCTCAAAGGCCGGACCGAAAGTCACGGTGCCGTCCGGGATTCCGCGGAAGGCCCGGGTAGCCGTCTCCGCCTATGCCTCGGGGAACTTGAGGAGGGGGATAGAACTCTCCCTGCGGGCCGATTTTCCCCTTCACGGGTTCGGGGGCCGGTATCTTGACTCCGGTATCTATGTAAAATATCCTGCGCTCTCCTTTATCGGAAGGGATGGTGTCGGGGGAAACCCGGATCCCTTTTTCCTCCATGCCATCATACGACAGGAGTCGCTGTTTGATTATTCGGTCATATCGAGTGCGGGGGCGATCGGGCTTGGCCAGATTATGCCGCAGACAGGCAAGAGGATCGCAAGGGAGCTGGGGGTGGATGATTTTACGCTGGAAACCCTTTTTGATCCGATTACCAATGCCACGTTTGCCCGGTTTTATCTCGGGAGCCTGATCAGGCGCTTCGGGGGAAACTATGTGGTCGCCGCTGCAGCCTACAACGGTGGAGAGGCCGCTGCCTCACGGTGGCGCAGGAAATCGGGCGAAGATCCCTATCTGTTTCCCGAGATCATCGGATACGAGGAGACGCGGAAGTATGTGCGGAGAGTTTTCATGCATTACCTCTATTACCTCAAAGTCTACGGGAAGGAATGGGATGCCCTATCAAACGGAGCTGAGTCGTGAGACGTACTTTCTGAACCAGGCCGTCCTTTGGTGTATGTCCTTCAGTCCAGACCGTTCAAAATCCTTCTGCTGGTAAAAAGACGTAAGGGAGCCGAGCAGCTCCTCCTGGTCGTCCTTCTCCCCGCAGTGTATGAGGATATCCGTTGATGACTCGGCGGTCAGACAAGCGATCTCGTCGGAGGAGAATCGGGATGAGATCGCCTTCATCGCCAGGTCGTCGGAAATGACGGCTCCCGCGAAACCAATCCTCGTCCGCAGGATATCCTTGACGATAGTCTTCGAGAGGGTGGCGGGAAGGTCTTTGTCCAGTTCCCGGTAGAGCACATGGGCAGTCATCACGGCGGGAAGCCCCTCCTTTGCGGCATCCACAAAGGGTGCGGCGTGCACGGACATGATTTCATCGGGGGAAACTTCGACGAAGGGAAGCGTTTCGTGTGAATCCTCCCTCGTCATTCCATGCCCGGGGAAGTGTTTGACCACGGGGCAGATCCTGCCTTCGATGAGCCCCCGCGCAAAACCGATGCCCAGTCTGGATACGTCGCGGGATGAGTTCCCGTAGGACCGATCGCCGATGACCCGGTTCAAGGGCTCCGTCAAGACGTCCAGCACCGGTGCGGCGTTCACGTTCAGGCCGAGCCTCCTCAGGCTTTTCCCGACCCTTACTCCCAGGTTGAAGATGAAGTCGGGGTCATTTCTTGCCCTTCCGGCAAGAGAGCGGGCCGATGGAAGAGGCAGGAGGGACCCGGTGATCCGCTGGACTCTTCCCCCCTCGTGGTCGATCATGAGCAGGGGAGGGGCTATCTTTGCCGCTGCAAAGATTTGTGAAACGAGGCTTCTGAACTGGTTCGGCGACTCGAAGTTATCCCGGAAAAATATGATCCCCCCGCAGAGTCCTCCCGTGAGCCACTTCGCCATGTACTGGGGGAGCGTTATGCCCTTGAAGGAGAAGATGACCCTCTCCCCTATGGATACGGGATTTTTCATCGTCAGAAGATCGCCCCTTCCTCCGTCCTGATGTCGAGGGTGTCCCGGAGGCCGTCGCCGATGAAATTTATCGATATGACCAGGAGCATTATTGCCAGGCCCGGTATCGTGGTAAGGTGTGGTGCCACGAAGAGGTAAAACCTGCCCTCATTTATCATCGCCCCCCAGCTTGGAAACGGGGGTTGAACCCCGAGGCCAAGAAAGCTCAGGCTCGCTTCGGCCACGATCACCCGTGCGACGCCAAACGTTGCCTCTATGATTATCGGCGACAGAGAGTTCGGCAGCAGGTGCCTGATGAGTATCTTCAGGGATGGAAGGCCGGAGGCTTTTGCGGCAACGGCGAATTCGGCGTCCCTGAGCTTGAGTATCTGTCCCCGTACGATCCTTGCATATCCCACCCAGCCGATTATCGATAGGGCAATGATGACATTTCTGAGGCCGGGCCCGAGGGCTGCAGTCATTCCGATGGCCAGCAGTATGCCGGGAAATGCAAGGAAGATATCGGCGATACGCATGATCACCGTGTCGACCACGCCTCCGAAGTATGCAGATATGGCTCCGAGAAATATGCCGCTCATGAGGGAGAAGGCAACAGCGAGGATTCCTGCCGTGAGAGAGACCCGCGCCCCGTAGATAATGCGGCTCAGTATGTCCCTTCCGAGCTTGTCCTGGCCCAGGAGATGGTTTTTCGAGGGGGAGCTGAGGCTTCCCGCAAGGTCCTGGTCAAAGGGGTCGTAGGGCGCGATTGCGGGGGCAAGGAGTGCCAGGAGGACAAAGAGGAGGCATATGATTCCACCCGCACGCACCGTGCCTTTGCCGGAAAACCGAAAAACCGCGCTTTTTCTCGCCGTCCCGATTCTACTCATATCGAATCCTCGGATCAAAGAGACCGTAGACGAGATCGGTCACGAGGTTTACCAGCACGTAAAAGAGGGCGATAAAGAGCACGCATCCCTGGACGAGCGGGTAGTCTCTGCTGTTTATCGCGTGGATCGTCAGCCTCCCTATCCCCGGCCAGGAAAAGATGGTTTCCGTGATGATGCTCCCCGCCAGCAGTGCACCGAACTGCAGGCCAAGGACGGTAAGCACGGGGATCATGGAATTTTTGAGAATGTGGAGCAAAACGACCCTTCTTTTCTTCACCCCCTTTGCGACTGCAGTTCTCACATAGTCCTGCGTCAGCTCGTCGAGCATGGAAGAGCGGATGAGCCTGGTCAGGATCGCAGCCATCCCGAACCCCATGGTTAAAGCGGGAAGGATGATATGGGCGATACCGGCTCTGCCCGAGACGGGAAGGAGATCGAGCTTTATCGAAAAGACAAGAATCAGCAGGGGCCCGAGCCAGAAGTTGGGCATGGACAGACCGATCAGGGAAAAGAGCAGGCTTCCGTGATCGTAAGACGTATCGCGTTTGATTGCCGCAATTATGCCCGCCGGGAAGGAGATGAGTATCGCCACGATGATCGACGCTATTGCAAGCTCGAGGGTTGCCGGGAATCTTAAGAGTATTTCCTCGATTACGGGTTTCCTGCTCCTGATCGAAGTGCCAAGGTTTCCCGATGACAGCCCCTTGAGGTACTCAAGGTACTGTTCGTGAAGGGGCAGGTCGAGTTTGAGGTATTTTCTGAGCTCCTCCTTCTGTGCTGGCTGGGCGGTCTCTCCGAGCATTATGTCAACGGGATCTCCCGGTATCAGGTGGGCGAGGAGAAACACTGCGGTGACCACCCCGAAGAGGACGGGAATGAGGGAAAAAAGCCTTTTCAGTACATATCTGCTCATTAACCTTCTATCCAGACCTCTTTGATCGGCCTGAACGATTCGTCGGGCAGGAGGGTGAACCCCCTGATCCTTCTGTCCCGGACGAGTATGTTCTTGTTGAACCACAATCCCACGACAGGGATATCTTTTGAAACTATCTTCTGAACCTCCCCGTATATCTTCCTGCGCTTCTCCTGGTCGAGCTCGACCCTGCCCTCCTGGAGAAGCCTGTCCAGAAGCGGGTTTTTGTACCTGTTTCTGTTCGCTCCCCTGGGGGGGGTGCTGCTCGAATGAAATGCATAGTAGTATATATCTGGGTCGGTAATCCCGACCCATGTAAGAGAGTAGATCTGGAAATTTCCCGATTTTATGTCGCTGAAAAACGTCCCCCACTCGAAGGACTGTATCGTGACCTGTATCCCGATTTCCCTGAGCTGCTCCTGTATTACCTGTGCAATTCTCCTGCGTAGCTCGTTCTGCGATGTCTTGTAGCTGAGGGAGAATCTCGGTGTGCTGTTCCCTTCCGCCGCGGGATACCCCGCTTCATCCAGGAGCCTCTTTGCATGCTCGGGGTCGTAGGCGTAGTCTTGCACGTTTTTCTCGTGTGCCCAGTAAAGGGGGGAGATCAGGGTATCTCCCTCCTCCGCCTGGCGCAGAAGAATTTTATCGATAATCTCTTTCCGGTTGATTCCCCGTGCTATCGCTTCCCGGACTTTTCTCTTCCTCAAGATCGGGTCCTTGAGGTTGAAGCCGAGGTAGGAGAAATTGCTCCCCGATTTTTCCTCGACCACGAGCTTGTCGTCTTTCCTTACCTCTTCGAGAAGGTCGGGATCGATGCCGTTGATGACGAAATTCACCGCGCCCTTTTTCAGTTCCAGGAACCGGACGTTATCATCGGGGATGATCTTGATCAGCACGTTCCGGATCTTCGGGGCCCCATCGAAATAGGATTCGTTGCCGATAAATTCTCCCGATTCGTCGGGTGAAAGGCTGACCATTTTAAACGGCCCCGTGCCGTTCTCTGAGCTTTTCAATGCCTCCTCTCCGGTGCCCGATTTCACGATGGGAACGGTGAGCGCGGTGAGGAAAGGCGCGAATGGTTCTCGCAGAATTATGGTCAGCCCCTTGTTGCCCCTTTTCTCCATTCTGTCGATTATCTTGAACGTCTCACGGTGGGGGGAGCCCCTTTTTTCGTCCCTCAAAAAGTCATAGGTATAGATCACGTCCTCGGCGGTTAACTCGCTGCCGTCGTGGAAGGTTACCCCCTCTTTGAGGGTTATCTCGTAGCGCACCTTCGACACCGTTTTTACGCTTTCGGCCAGGTCGGGGATGGGGCTGCCCCTTGCGTCCTTTTTCATGAGACCGTTGTAGCAGAGCTCTATGATCTGGTGGCTGTATGCGTCGGTTGCGTACCGGGGATCGATGTTTGTTGGAGAGCCGTTGAGTGCAATGACCAGGATGCCGTTTTGTATCGGTAGAGACGGTGTGCAGCCGCAGAGGTGTGCGAGGACCATGCACAGGACCGATAATGTTAAATGTTTCATCGGTGAAGCCTCCAGATTAAACTAAATGAGGTGTGGCGGCGTGTCAAGGCAATAAGACAGAAGTTCGGAAGCTTAAAAACTGAGAAGTCAGGCAGATCTCAACATTTTATCCTCCCGGCATGTTTTCTTTTCGGTCTGCTGCCCCTGCAATCTTCCCGTTTTTTTACCCGGGACCCGGGACCCGGGACCCGGGAGTGCCGATGTTGCGCTTTCTTGGTTGCATGTGTATCGATGCTGTTTTATTATTTAAAAGGTCGTTAAAAAAAAACGGGTTAGGGATTCCGTGAACGTATATTTCCTTCGCATAGCCACCCTGTTCTATCTGGTCGGAAGCCTTCTCTATCTCTACTACATAGCCTTCTTGAAGGACAAAGCCGCCAGCTGGGGGAAGTACACGCTCATCGCCGGTTGCGGGATTCACTTTATCGGGTTTGTATTCAGGTACTTCGAGGCAGGGTTCACGCCGATAACGAATCTCTTCGAGTCCCTCTCTTTCTTCTCCCTCTCCATCATGTTTATTTTCCTCATAGTCGAGGGGAAGTACAAGCTGAAGGTGATCGGGGCCTTTGCAGCACCCATCGCGTTCATTTTTATCCTCTTTTCCGCCTTTATCTCGGCAGATATTCAGATGATCCCTCCCGCACTTCAAAGTTACTGGCTTCCCGTGCACGTGACGCTGCTCTTTCTGGGAGATGCCATTTTTGCCGTGGCCTTTGCGGTGGGGATCATATACCTGATTCAGGAAAAACAGCTGAAAAGAAAAAAGCTGGGTCCCCTCATGAAACGGCTGCCTCCCCTCGATACGCTTGATGAGATAAACCACAAGTGCCTGACTTTCGGATTTCCCCTCCTCACTGTCGGCATCATTACCGGGTCGATCTGGGCAGAATATGCGTGGGGCTCCTACTGGTCCTGGGACCCGAAGGAAACCTGGTCTCTCATTACATGGCTTCTTTACGCAGCCCTTCTCCACGGCAGGTTGACTGTCGGCTGGCGGGGAAGAAAAGCCGCTATACTCGCAATCATAGGATTTGGGGCTATACTTTTCACGTTCCTCGGTGTCAATCTCCTCCTGCCCGGCCTCCATTCCTACTCAAGTATGGCGAAGTAGAGCTAACGGGAAATGAAACTGGTATTAGTCGGATTGAACTGGAAAACAGCCACCCAGGAAGTTCTGGAAAAGTTTGCGATTCCCGAAAATGGCATGGGTATGGCCCTTGCGGGCATGATGGAATATCCTTCGGTGAAGGAGTGTGCGATCATCTCCACCTGCAACAGGACCGAGATTTACACGGTATCGGACGATGCCTATCAAAGCTTCAGAAACACGAAGGAGTACCTGGCCCGTTACAACTCGTCGACGGTCGATGAGATCGATGGCTACCTCTACGCCTACCGCGGGTTCGATGCCGTCAGGCACCTCTTCCGCGTGGCGTCGGGAATAGACTCGCTGGTTTTGGGCGAGCCTCAGATATCGGGACAGGTGAAAGATGCCTACGAATACTCGCTGAAGTTCGATGCCTCGGGGCCTTTTTTGAACAGGCTTTTTCCGAAGGCCATATCAGTCGTCAAGAGGGTCAGAACCGATACGGCGGTCGGAGCGGGTGCCGTTTCGGTGAGCTCGGCTGCAGTGGATCTGGTGAAAAAGATAATTTCCCAGCTCGACGAAAAATCGGCCATGGTGATCGGAGCAGGAGAGATGGGGGGCCTTGCAGCGAGGCATCTTGTTTCCGCGGGGATAAGGGACGTCACGGTAACAAACAGGACCTTTGACAGAGCCATGAAGCTTGCCGATGAAATGCAGGGGAGTGCCGTCAGGTTCGAGGAGTTCAAGTCCCGCCTCAAGCTTGCAGATGTGGTGATCAGCGCCACCGGTGCTCCGGGCTTCATAATTACGAAGGAAGACGCTGTCAGGGTAATAAAGGAGAGAACGAACAGGTTCTGGGTTCTCATCGACATAGCCCATCCATCGGATATCGACCCCTCCTGCCACGAGGTGGAGAACGTATTTCTGTACAACATTTTTGACCTTCGGTCCGTGGTGGAGGAAAACCTGGACGAGAGGAAAAAGGAGGCGGAAAAGGCGGAAAAGATAATCGTCGGTGAGGTGGAAAGTTTCGGAAAATGGTTCGAAACCTACCGGGCGGCCCCCATCATTGTGGAGCTGAGGAAAAAATTCGACGGTCTGAAGGACAAGGAGGTTGAAAAAGCGATCTCCCAGCTGAAAGGTGCCGACGAGAAGACCGTCAGGACAATTATGGCAATGGCCAATTCCCTCATGAATAAATTTCTCCACCAGCCGATCAGCGCGTTGAAGCAGGGCGAGAACCTCGAAAACGGGGTAAGCGCGGGAGAGGCGATCCGGAAGATATTCGATCTCGACGATGGGGAAGGGGTATCGGTTTCCGAAGAAAAGGAGAGCGTTGAGAGCTGATCATGGGAAAAAAACGGGTTTATCTGGGCACGAGGGGGAGCATGCTCGCCCTCTGGCAGGCGAACCACATAAAGGACAGGATCGAGCAAAACTCGCCGGATGTCTCCGTGGAGCTGGTCAGGATCAAGACCACGGGAGATAAGATACTCGACGTTCCCCTGGCCAAGGTAGGGGGGAAGGCCCTGTTCGTGAAGGAGATCGAGGAGGCCCTTCTCGACGGGAAGGTGGATTTCGCCGTCCACAGCATGAAAGATGTTCCAACGGTTATCCCCGCGGGGCTCGAAATCGCCGTTGCGACGGAAAGGGAGGACCCGCGGGACGCCCTGGTCTCTCCATCGGGAAAGAAGTTTCACGAGCTTCCCGGCGGGGCATTGATCGGAACGAGCAGCCTTCGCCGGCAGTCGCAGGCTCTCCATGTCCGTGGTGATCTGAAAATAGAGGTTCTCAGGGGAAACCTCGACACCCGGCTCCGGAAAGTATCCGAAGGGGTTTTCGACGCCGTCATACTCGCTGCTGCCGGGTTGAAAAGGATGAACTGGGAGGACCGGATAACGGAGTGCATCGACCCGGCGGTCATGATTCCGGCTGTCGGCCAGGGGGCCCTCGGCATAGAGGTTCGGGTGGATGATGCGGAAACAAAGGAGCTGATCTCTTTTCTGAACCACGAAGAGACGGCCGCTGCCGTCTCGGGAGAGCGGGCCTTTCTGGAAAAACTCGAGGGCGGGTGCCAGGTGCCGATAGGCGCCCATGGCGTCGTAAATGGCAGGCTAATGAGGATAACCGGTTTTGTCGCCAGCACAGACGGGATGAGGATGGTCCGCGGAGAGGTTACCGGGGAGGTGAGCGATTCGCCTGCCCTGGGCAGGGCTCTTGCGGAAGACCTCCTCTCAAGGGGAGGCGGTGAAATCCTCGAGGAGATCTATAAGGAGGCCTGAAATAGCAAATCGCAGAGGGGCCGACCTGACGGGTCTATCCATACTCATCACCAGGGAGGGGGAGCAGGCCCTGGTGATGGCCGGCATGGTAACTGCGCGCGGGGGTGATCCGCTGGTGTTTCCAACGATCCAAACCCGCCTTGCACTTCCCCCGGGGCAGGTGGAGGCATTCAGGAAAGAGCTGTCGCGGTCGAGCTGGGTAGTCCTTTCGAGCGTAACGGGCGCAAAGTTTCTCATGGATATCCTCGGAGAGAGCTTTCTTTCACTCCTGGAAACGAGGAAGGTTGCTGCCGTGGGGAGAAAGACGGCGTCTTTCCTTAAAGAAAGTGGCTGCAGGGTCCATCTGGTTCCCGACAGGGAAGACAGCCGCTCCCTGGCAGAGGCTCTCTGCGGGATTCTGGGAGACGACGACCGGGTTTTTTTTCCCCGCGCGAAGGAGGGGAGAAGGGATTTGATCGATATCCTGAAGGAGAGAGGGTTCAGGCACGAAACGCCGGTGCTCTACGAGACCGGAGTGCCCGAGTACGGGTCGGATGAGGTGCGAAGGGTTCTTGACGCAGGGGTAAGTTACGCAACCTTCACGAGTCCGTCGACTTTTCAAAATTTCATCTCCCTTGCAGGGAAAGAAAGCTCCGCATCATTTTTTAAAAATGTTAAAATCGCTGTCATAGGCGATACTACTGCAGACTGCGTGACCATGCAGGGGTTCGTGGTGTCGGTAAAACCCGACTACCCCGATGTGGAGAGGCTCCTGGACGCGATTTCTGCTCACAACGCCGGTGTCAGCTGAAAAGAGGAGGGTTTTTCGATGTATTTCCCCGAGACCAGGCTGAGGAGGCTTCGGAGGACGGAGCAGCTGAGGAAGATGGTGAAGGAAACGGCCCTTTCCACAAACGACCTCGTCTACCCCCTCTTTGCGATTCACGGTGACAACGTGCGGAAAGAGGTTGCTTCCATGCCCGGGGTTTTCCAGCTCAGCATCCCGAATCTCGTGGAAGAGGCGAAGGAGGCATACGGTTACGGTGTCCCCGCCGTTTTGCTCTTCGGTATCCCCGAGGGGAAAGATCCCCTGGGAACTGACGCATACAGCGATGACGGCATCGTTCAGGGGGCCGTTTCAGCGCTCAAGAAGGAATTGCCCGACCTCGTGGTCATAACTGACGTGTGCATGTGTGAGTATACCGATCATGGCCACTGCGGTGTCCTCGACGATAGCGGCAGCGTCGACAACGACGCCACCCTGGACCTTCTGGCCAAGAGCGCATGTTCCCACGTCAGGGCAGGGGCGGACATGGTGGCCCCCTCGGACATGATGGACGGCAGGGTTATGGCGATCCGTGATGCTCTCGATGAGGAGGGTTTTCACCATATCCCGATCATGTCCTACGCGGCAAAGTATGCCTCGGCGTTCTACGGGCCTTTCCGTGACGCCGCGGAATCTACCCCCCAGTTTGGTGACCGGCGCTCCTACCAGATGGATCCGCCGAACGTGCGGGAGGCGATCCGCGAGGTTTCCCTGGATGTGGAGGAGGGAGCCGACATCGTGATGGTGAAGCCCGCCCTTGCTTACCTGGATGTCATATCGATCGTGAAGGACCGGTTCGACGTTCCCGTTGCCGCCTACAATGTGAGCGGGGAATATTCTCTGGTAAAGGCAGCGGCTTTGAAGGGCTGGGTCGATGAGGAAAGGATCGTGATGGAGATCATAACCGGTATCAAGAGAGCCGGGGCCGACCTGATCATAACCTATTTTGCGAAGGACGTAGCCAGAGCCCTTGGAGGGAGCTGACCGTGCAAAAACCCCCGTACAAAGTGGTCGAGGTGACCGACGTTACGGACAGTGAGATAGAGAAGGCCCTGAACGAGTGGGTGGAGAATGGCTTTACCTTCGATTCGATCCACTTCGTGGCCAGGGAAGGATCGAGAAGGCCTGCGATGGCCTTCCTTTTTTTCACGAAAGAGGTTAATTTTCCGGAGGAACCAGATGAAATTTAAATTTGACATGCCCCTTCCTGACCAGGACAGGGTCAGGGCCCAGTTCATCCCGCGGTTCGTTGCGAAAGGAATCGACCTGGTGATCGCATTGTGCCTCTGGCACATACCGGGTGCCTCGGGAGTGATTGCCGCGATTTTCTACCTCCTTATTGCCGACGGGTTCATCGGGGGAAGAAGCCCCGGAAAGATGCTCAGCGGGTTGAAGGTGGTTCGACTCGATGGGGAGCACTTTGATTATCTCTCCTCCATTCTCAGAAACATTCCCGTTGCCCTTCCCTTCTTTCTCTTTATTATTCCCTCTATCGGGCACTTTCTTGCTTACACGGTGGGTGCTGGCGTGCTCATCGTCGAGGCCTCATTCTGCCTCTACAATGAGGACGGGATGAGGATAGGCGATACCGTTGCTTCGACGGCCGTCATCTTCCAGCCGGAGAAAGAGAGCGAACCGGTGAGCGAGAGTGCCGAAGAAGAATTGTAATAATTTTTATGGGCAGTAAGGCAACATTCCTCATAATCGACGGAAACAATCTCCTCTACAGGGCTTTTTATGCCCTTCCCCGGCTCACCGCATCGAACGGGACGCCAACGGGAGCTGTCTACGGCTTCGTGAACAGCCTTCAGAAGGTCAGGGAGAGGTTTTCCCCTTCATACCTCTGTGTCGTTCTCGACGCCCCGGGGCCTACGTTCAGGGAGGAGCTGTATGACCGTTACAAGGAGAAGAGGCAGAAAATGCCCGAGGATATTGCACTGCAGCTGCCGATTGTCAAGGAGATCATAGATCTGAGCGGAATACGGAGAGTCGAGATAGAGGGGGTCGAGGCGGATGACGTGATCGGGAGCATCTGCAGGAGGGCGGCGGAACAGGACCTGCAAGTGATCATCGTCTCCTCGGACAAGGACCTGTGCCAGCTGGTCACGGATGACGTCCAGATGTTCGATTCTCTGAAAGACAGCATCATAAAGCCCGAGGATGTGGAGAAAAAATTCGGTGTCGGGCCCGGGGGGATAGTCGATTTCATAGCGCTATCGGGAGATCCCACCGACAACATCCCCGGGGTTCCGGGGATCGGAGGAAAAACCGCCGCCGCTCTTCTCAAAGAGTTTGGCTCCGTTGAAAATCTGATCAGGAACCTGGATTTCGTGAAGGGGAGAAAAAAAGAGCTCTTGAAAGAGAACCTGGAAAGCCTCGAGGTGTCAAAGAGGCTTGCCAAGATAAAGGATGATGTGCCGCTTGCTCTCCAGATGGGGGATTTCAAACCCGGAGAGGCCGACAGGGATGGGCTCTTAAACCTTCTCCGGAAGCTCGGCTTCAGGGCAGAGGCTGCCCGGGATGAGGGAAGAGACGATCTGATATCAGAGGGGCAAAGAGCGGGAGTGTCTTACGGGGCGATCAGGAATTTTGAAGAGGCAAAAGAGGCGTTTAAGTCGGTTACGGATTCCGTTGCTGCCCTGGTGCCTTCCGCATCGGGGGAAATCGGGGTGGTGGGTGTTTCCGTGGGTGGAGAGAGCTACGTGGTCAACCGGGATGTGATCGGTGAGGCAATCGATCTCCTTGCCGGGAGGGGCGTCAGATTCATCGGCCATGACCTGAAATCGGCTGTCTGGGGCTGTCCCCCACTTGAAAAGGTTTTTGACCTCGCTTATGGCGACACCATGCTGCTTTCATACCTCCTCCATCCGGAGGAATCCTCCCTGGCTCTATCGCGGATGCTGACACGCTACACGGGAGTTGAGATCGAAACGGAATTCGTAACGGAGGAGGAGAGGGTTGCAGTACTGTCCGGTGGAGTCCGGCGGCTTTCCGGGCCTCTCGAGTCGAGTCTTGCTGGGGAGGGATTTTTGAAACTCTACGAAGAGCTGGAACTGCCCCTCCTTCGTGTTCTCTACGGGATGGAGAAAAGGGGCGTCAAGCTCGAGGCGGACAGGCTGAAGGGTCTCTCCCGCCGGCTCGACGGGGAACTCCGTGAGATAGAGGGGAGCGTGGGCAGATATTCGGGAGGCGAGGTGAACCTCTCGTCCCCGAAGCAGGTATCCTTCCTGCTGTTTGAAAAGCTCGGCCTTCCCCCGGTAAAGAGGACGAAGACGGGTTTCTCGACGGACGTGGAGGTCCTCGAGCAGTTGAGCCCGCTCCATGAGGCCCCCTCTCTTATCCTTTCGCACCGGACCCTTTCAAAGCTCAAATCCACGTACGTGGATGTGCTGCCTCACATGGTGGATTCGAGCACGGGCAGGGTTCATACCAGTTTCAACCAGATGCAGACCGCCACGGGGAGACTCTCTTCGAGCAACCCGAACCTCCAGAACATTCCCGTTCGCACCGGCTACGGCAGGGAGATCCGTGAGGCCTTCGTGCCCGGTGAGGGCTTTCTGTTCGTGTGCGCCGATTACAGCCAGATTGAGCTGAGGGTCCTGGCCCATCTCTCGGGGGACGAGCGCCTTCGTGCGGTGTTCGAGAAAGACCGGGATGTCCACCGGGAAACGGCCATGGCCCTGTTTGATGTTGGTGAGGGTGAAATCACCCCGGAATTGAGGAGAAAGGCGAAAATCGTGAATTTCGGCGTCCTCTACGGCATGACACCCTTCGGCCTATCCAAGGAGCTGAAGATACCCCAGCCGGAAGCAAAGAAATACATCGACGATTACTTCGACAGGTATCCCGGGGTCATGCGGTTCATCGACGGCACGCTGGACGGGGCCAGGGAAAAGGGATATGTCGAGACGCTCCTGGGAAGGAGGAGATACATACGGGACATAAACAGCAGGAACCAGGCACTCAGGCAGGCGGCCGAGAGGATGGCCGTCAACGCTCCCGTCCAGGGGACAGCGGCCGATATTATCAAGCTGTCGATGGTTGAGCTCGAAGGGAAGCTTAAAGAGAAAAACATCGATGCCCACATCATTCTTCAGGTCCACGACGAGCTCATACTGGAGGCCCGGGCCGATGTCGCCCGCGATGCAGGTGGCCTGCTGAAAGATGTCATGGAGGGGATTGTATCCCTCGATGTGCCGCTGAAAGTGGATGTAAAGAGTGGATATTCATGGGGAGCCCTCTCGGCGGGGATGTGAATATCCATCCCATGAAGGCGTCAAATGGATAGGAAGAAAAAACTTTCCGAATGCGACGATCACGCGCTGATAAGGCGGGCCATCGGCGGGGAAAAGGAGGCTTTTTCGGAGCTCGTCAGAAGGTATCAGGCACGGGCGTATGGAGTTGCCGTGGGAATCGTGGGAAACAGGGACGACGCGCTCGATGTCGTTCAGGACTCTTTCGTGAAGGCCTACACCGCAATCGGGGATTTCCGCTTCGATGCGAAATTTTACACCTGGTTTTACCGCCTTCTCATAAACAAGGCCATTGACAAGGTGAGGGAGGTTTCGAGAAATCCCCGGGCAGCCTTCGATGAGACCTACATGAAGAGGGAAGATGGAGAGGCGGTGGGGCACGCTGAGTTTTACGAGAAGCCAGACGATGCAGTGGCGAGACAGGAACTGAGAAGGGTCATGAAACAGGCTATAGATTCCCTTCCGGAACATCATCGTACGGTCATCGTGCTGCGCGAGATCGAAGGTTTGAGTTATCAGGAGATAGCCGAGATCCTGGGTATATCCATCGGGACCGTCATGTCGCGAATCCATTACGGAAAGGAGAAACTAAGGGACCTGCTTTCCGATTATGTGAGGGCCAAGTGATGATTTGCAGCGATGTACGGGAAAAAATAGAGATGCTGAAGGACGGCCTCCTTCATCAGCCGCAGGAAGGCGAGGTGAGGGAGCATCTGGATGCCTGCGCTGACTGCAGGATGTACGTCGATGAGACGGGCCGTATCGGGGACCTTCTCCGGGAATACGTGAAAGACGAGGCAGGCCGTCTTCCCGAAAATGTTGTCCTCAAGCGGGTTGAGGCATCGATCGAGGAGGCCGAGAGCAAGAAAAGGGGCTGGTTCCTTGCGAACTTGAAGTATCTCGTCCCTGCCTTTGTCGGTGCTGTTGCTTTAATCCTCATTCTGGTTTATCCTTCAATGGAGAGGCACGAGATAAAGCAGCAGGTGAAATTTGCCGCCACCGTGGAGAGTATCGAAGCCAGGAACGCGACGGTTATGATAGTCGACAAAGGGCACGATACCCCGAAGGTAATCTGGATAATAGAAAGGGAAGAGATATGAAGCGCAGTTTCTTTTTTGCCCTCGTCGGCTTCTTTTCGCTGTTGCTGATTGTCTCTGCCCGCGTTTCCTCCGGTAACGATGCGGTTTCACTCGATGTGCAGGTGGTGCACGCATCATCGGGCAAAACCTTCGTGGACCCCACTCTCGTGAGCCTTCGGGAAAAGCTCGTTCGGCTCTTCAACTACAGCTCTTTCGAGATCATATCGAGGGCAAGAAAGCGGGCGCAAAAGGGGGAGACCGCGCAGTTTTCCATACCCGGAAACAGGAACATGAACATCGTACCCGTGGATGCATCCGGGGATGTGGTGAGGCTCGACGTGGTGATCGGCGGCGTTAAGAGCAGCATGGTCAGGACCGCCCTCAAAATGGAGCGGGGGTCGATCGTCATGGTCGGGGGTCCGGAGTTCCAAAGCGGGGTGCTCATCATCCTCATCTCGGCTGATTGACGGGCGTGTCCTCAGGCCGGGGCCTTCCCCGCCCACTCATTCCTTCTCTAATGTGAATTCGAGCCAGTCATTCATCAGCTGGATGTTTTCCGCCATGAACCAGCGGCCGTTGGCGAAAACGCCGTAATCTGCTCCCCCCATGGCAGAGGCGAGTCGTGTGGAGTTTGCGTAAAAGAGCCACTGCTTGACCCACATCTTTTCTATTTCCTCGTTGAAGATACTGTCGCCCCGGTCGAGTCCGAGTGCCGCATTCTTCTCCCATGCCGTGAGAAGGATGTCCGTCGCCGTGCGCGTCATCTCGTTGGTCGTTTTGATCGTATTTTTCAGCCTCGCAAAGTGCCCTTCCACCCACTCGTAGCTGTGGCACGGGGCGCACACCTTCTCCATCTCCTTTTGCCTTCTTTCCATCTCTTTTCCGTCGATCAGAAACGATGATGCGGGCTCACCGGTGAGCTCGGTGGGGAGGAAAAGCCCCTGCTTGTTTTTTATGATGGACGTGTCCGCTGATTCGGGATGGGGGTGGGCGTAGATCAGNNAGATCAGTCCGAAGAGACGAAAGGGGAGCCGGTCATTCATCCGGTGTGTTCTCTTGACGACAACCTCACCGTCCTCCGTTGCCAGCAGGCTTATGTGGCAGGCGGCACAGGTGGGCGCGGTAAAGTCCCTTCCCGGAACCCACGGGACGTTGCTGAAGTTCCACTCTTTCGAAGAGGAGTCGTAGATGTTCCCGTGCTTGCTGACCGAGTAGACTTTGTAGGCGGGCACGTCGGGCCCTTTGTGGCAGGTGGAGCAGGTGTGGGGCTTCCTGGCCATTTCCGATGAGAATTGATGCCTGGTGTGGCAGGGCGTGCAGGCGCCTTTCGAACCGTCGGGATTTATCCTGCCCACGCCCTGGTTCGGCCATCCGGAGAGTACGGGAAATTCCATCTCTCCCATGACCGTGTCCCTTTTCCGCGTGCCTCTGACTTTTACCACGGTGCCGTGGCAGAAGAGACACGAGTCGGCGAAGGTCTCCTCGTTCTGTTTCGTCAGCGTCGTCTTCATGTCCGAGAAGGTCTGGATGCCGTTTACCTGGTCCGCGAGGTCGTGGTACACGGGGTTATTGACGAGGTTACCGTAGGCGTTGGCCATGATGTTTTTTCCATATTCCGTTACCTCCACGGGATGGCAGGTGGAGCAATCGGGCGGCGAGACGACCACGTGAACGCTGTAGCCGTTGTGATCGAAGGTGTCTTCGTGCTTCTCCGGGTTCATCGTGTGGCATTCGGCGCATCCCACCACCGTCTCTTTCAGGTTACCGGGGACGTCCGCCGCAGAAATTCTTTTTTCGAGCTCTTTTTTCTTCAGCCCCTCCGCAGGGGTGACCTGTGCATGGAGGCTCTTTTTCCAGTCGGCCACGATGCCGGGTGTCGCTTCCTCGTGGCAGGCCAGGCAGTCTGCAGTTGCATCGCTGACCGGCGGATCGCCACAGAGCGCAGGATTGCTAAACGAGGAGAAAACGATCGCTGCGAGAAACAAGACAACGCTTTTCTTCATCTGGCCCTCCTGACTTTTTTAGACTGAACTCCAAACTCTGAACTCTGAACTCTAAACTCGGGACTCGGGACTATGTTTGTTACACCTCCCTCCCCGGCCTCTGATATTCCCGTATCACCTTTTTAAGCTCTCCCCGCATTTCCACGTAGCGCTTCTTCATGCCGATCAACCATTCCCGGTGCTCGGCGATCTCCTTCATGGACCCGAGCCTGACGCCCGTACCGTCCACTCTTTCAAGGACGACCTCC
>WVXK01000062.1:18787-19516 GCA_011773515.1 Deltaproteobacteria bacterium | reverse complement strand
CTTCTTCCCAGCTTCTTTAAAACCTCGATGTTTCCGTCGACGGTGAATATTTCGCCGGGAAGTGCCCCGTAGATGATTTCCGATCCCCTGTTTTGCAGTCCCATCCTGAGCATCATGTTTTCCACGCCGAGCTTGGTATAGCCCTCGCCGAACTCCATCCCTGCGATGCAGATCCCGACAGCCGGCTTTCCGAGCATTTGGTCGTAGATGGCGTAGAGCTGCAGGCACCGGTCGAGGAATCTCTTGGCAGATGCATTCGGGCCGAAAAAATAGGACGGAACGGAGATGATTACGGCCCCGGCGGCGATGATCCTGTCCACGATCCACCCGTAGTCGTCCTCGAGGGGGCATGTCCCCTCGAGGCAGCGGTAGCAGGCCCTGCAGGGGAGTATGTTCTTCGCGTTGAGCATCACCAGCTCAACCTCATCACACCCGGCTTCCCATGCGACGTATCTTGCCGCGAGCTCACAGTTGCCGGGTTTTCTCGGGCTTCCAACGAGCGCCACGATCCTTTCCATTCTCTGGCCTCCCTCCTGGCTGTTTCGATGTACTATTGGTATAGAGTGGAGTAAAATCTGGATTTTATCAAGGGATCGCTTTCTCGTTTCCGGGGGATATGTACAGGTTAGGCAACAAAAACAGGCAGATACGGGATATGTTCTCGGCCATAGCGAAGCGGTACGACTTCCTGAACAGTCTCCTTAGCTTCGGGCAGGACGCTTCGTGGCG
>WVXK01000062.1:17646-18757 GCA_011773515.1 Deltaproteobacteria bacterium | reverse complement strand
TTCGTCATCGGCGCCGACATATCTCACCGGATGCTCCAGGAGGCCAGGAAGAAAGTCGAGGGGGAAAACGTTTGCGGGCAATTCCGCTTCGTCACCTGTGCCGGGGAGTCTCTCCCCTTCGGGGACGCTGTTTTCGATTCGATCATGATCGCCTTCGGGATAAGAAACGTGGTGGAGAGGGAGCGGTCGCTCCGGGAGATGGCGAGAGTGCTGAAGGGTGGCGGCACCCTCGTGATACTCGAGTTTTCCCTCCCCAAAAACCCGCTCATGAGGAAAGCATATCTCTTTTACTTTCAGACCCTTTTGCCGCGCCTTGCGGGGGTCTTCTCCGACAGGAGCGCCTATGCCTATCTGACAGAGTCTGTGCTCGAATTTCCGGAGCAGGAGGATTTCAAGAGCATGATCGCACGGTCCGGTTTTATCAACGTGGCATCGCAGGACCTTACCTTCGGTATCGTGACGATTTACACTGGCAGCGCCGGGGGATGAAGGGTATAGTTAAAACGGGACGAAGTAAAACCAATCCGCTTTAAACCACATCATATTTCTGATACGTGCTGCCGAAACCCGGAAGAGAAAGAAAAAGAGGAGGATTGTGATGGAAAAGATCATTTTAGATTTGCTTCTGGTCCTGTCGGTTGCGTTGATGGCGCTTCCCGTTCTCGCACACTGTGAGATACCCTGCGGCATTTACGATGACGAGACGAGAATCAAGCTGATCGGCGAGGATATAACGACTATCGAGAAGGGGATAAACGAGATCCACGCGCTGTCGGGTCAGAAAGATAAGAATTACAACCAGATCGTTCGCTGGGTGAAGAACAAGGATGATCATGCCATCAGGATACAGGATACGGTCTACCAGTACTTCATGACCCAGAGGGTTAAACCGCCGGAGACTGCTGGAGGCCCGGACCACGAAAAATATGTGGAGAAGATATCTCTGCTCCACGAGCTTCTCATCTGTGCCATGAAGGCAAAGCAGACCACCGACCTGGCAAACGTCGAAAAGATGAGAGAGCTGCTGGAGAAGTTCAGGACAGCCTATTTCGCCAAGTAGCCCGGAGGATGAAGCACTTCGGCGCGGGGAGTGCCGCTTCCTAAACGAGCG
>WVXK01000062.1:13775-17637 GCA_011773515.1 Deltaproteobacteria bacterium | reverse complement strand
CGCAAAGGGATTTGCTGCTCGGGATCTGGTCGACTTTTGGTCTCTTAAGGAGGGAAAACCGTCCGTGTACCAGAGGGTCGTAGAAGCGCTCGAAGAATTTTTCGGAGACGATGAAAGAAGGATCCTGCATGCAAAGGAAGTCCATTCTCTTTCCCTGAGGATAAACGAAATCGAGGGGGGAGAAAGGGAGGTAGTTGCCCTGGCTGCCCTGCTCCACGACGTGGGCATAAAGCCTGCGGAGGAGCTCTACGGGAGCTCCCGGGCTGCCTATCAGGAAGAGCTCGGCCCACCTGTCGCGGAAGAGATTCTTTTGCGCCTCGGGTTCGATGAGGCGACAATATCGTCCGTGAAAGAGATCATAGCCAGCCACCACACTCCCGGCAGGGTGACTACCACGGAGTTTGCCTGCATCTGGGATGCCGACATGATCGTGAACCTGAAGGATGCAGAGAACCGGGCATCGGGAAAGGCAATGGAGGAGATAATAGACAGGCGATTCATGACCGATGGCGGGAAAAAGATTGCCCGGGAAATTCTGATGGAGTGACTCGTTTGAATTTCAGGCCTGGAACGATGAACTGGGCATCACCCAGGAACTGTGAACGTGCGTCATGGCGCTTGACGTTCCAGGTAATTATCTTTCCGCGTGAGCTCTCCCTCTTCACACAATTCGATCTCGAGCGCCTCGATTGCACTCGAGAGCATTTCCATCATCTCATCGATCTGGGGCTCGGTGATGATGTAGGGAGGGGCAATCAGCAGGTGGTCGCCGTTCACTCCGTCGTATGACCCGCTTCCCGGGTACAGATAGAGGCCTTTCTCAAGACACAGTCCGGCGAGGCGGCTGCTTATCCCCAGGGTGTGGGAGAAGGGCTTTTTCGAGCGCCTGTTGGAGACGATCTCGACGCCTGCGAGGAGCCCCTTGCAGCGCACGTCCCCCACGATGGGATGGCCCTTTTTCAGAGCGTTCAGTTTCTTTGAGAGGTAGGCTCCGAGCCTTACCACCCGCTCCAGGAGATTTTCCTCCTTGATTATCCGGATGACCTCCAGCCCGACGGCTGCGGACAGGGGGTTGCCCGCGAAGGTGTGGCCGTGCACGAATGACCCGGAGGGGGAGTGCCGGATAGTCTCGTATATCTCGTCGCTGGCGATTATTGCCCCGAGCGGCGAGTATCCGCTGCTGATACCCTTCGAAATGGTCACGATGTCGGGCACCGCCTCGTAATGCTGGAAAGCGAAAAACTTGCCCGTGCGCCCGCAACCCGTCATAACCTCGTCTGCAATCAGCAGGATGTCATGCTTGTTGCAGATGCTCCTGATCCTCCGCAGGTAACCTACCGGGGGCGCAACCGCGGGGGCCGATGCCCCCAGGATCGGCTCCATGATGAAAGCCGAAATGAGGTCCGGCCCTTCGGATATGATCGATCGTTCGAGATCGTATGCGCATTCGAAGTCGCATTCGGGGGGGCCGGGATGCTTTTTGTGTTCGTCGAAGGGGCAGCGGTAGCAGTAGGCGGGGGGTATCCGGGGAAAGGATGCGAGGAGGGGGGCGTACTTGCCCCTTCTCCCTGCGTGTCCGCTCAGCGAGAGCGCCCCTATGGTCGACCCGTGGTAGGAGATGAACCTCGATATCACCTTGTGCTTCTCGGGGTTTCCCCGCTCGACGTGGTACTGGCGTGCAAGCTTTATCGCCCCCTCGACGGCTTCCGAGCCGCCCGAGGTGAAATAGACCCTTTTCAGGGGGCGGGGAGTGAGGGACGTCAATTCGTCTGCGAGCTTCATGAGCGGTTTGGAAGAGAACGCCGAGAGGTGCACGAAGGCGATCTTCTCTGCCTGCGCCTTCATCGCATCGATCAGCCTTTTGTTGTTGTGTCCCAGGCAGACGACGGCAGCACCCGATGCGCCGTCGATTATCCTCCTTCCTTCCCGCGTACAGAGGTATATCCCCTCTCCGTGGGAAATGACGGGATAGGTTTTGTTGAGGTTCCGGTGGAAGACGTGCCTTGTCTCGAGCTTGGGCTCTTTCACGTTACGGCCTCGTCTTTCTGGCAGGGTGGAAGATGTTTAGCGTCCGGACTTTCCGGTCTCCCGTGACTGTTGCTGCGTGGGGCATGAGCGGGGGGATGTAGCAGATGCTGCCCTCTTTCAGCTCCACCTTTTCCCCGTCGAGAAAGAAGGTTATCTCGCCCGACTCAACGAGCGTAAACTGCTCTTCCCGGTGGCTGTGCTCGGGAAAGTGGGCGCCTTCTCCGTAGATGTACTCGACGACCTCTATGTTTTTCGACTGAAACACCTTCCTTCGGACCTTCCCCTCGAACAGCTCTTCGGCGGGGAGTTCGTCGAAAGAAGTAAGTCTCATCCTCGTCTCCATATACGATAAAATTATATACGAAATGGACTGGATTAATCAAAAATTAGCGGTGGGGAAAACAGGAACGAAGATCGGGCGGGGCGTATTCTCCCGGTGCCGGAGGGAAGGGGCGCGGTCCGGGTGAGGGGAAGTTCTTCCCGGGATGCACGTGTTGTATAATATCGATTGCTATGTCGAAACCTTCTTCTTACAGAGACGGGATGCCGCCGGGGGGAATCCCTACCCGTCCGTGGGTTGCCGGTAGCGTTGCCACGGAGGCGGGGTCGTTCCCCCGGGTGTCGACGGAACTTTCCTTTTCCGACCGTCTCGGTTCCTGGCGTGTCCGGTGGGGAATCGGGAGGATGCGCTACCGTGTGGAACCGGGGCTGTATGCCGTGGGCCGGCCGGCGAAAGAAAGCCCTGTTCTGGTTACGGCAAATTACAAGCTCACCTTCGATCGATTGAGGTCCCGGCTCGGGAAGGTGGATGCGTGGATTCTCGTGCTCGACACGGGGGGGATAAACGTCT
Organism: Deltaproteobacteria bacterium; assembly: GCA_011773515.1. NCBI lineage: Bacteria > Pseudomonadati > Myxococcota > Myxococcia > Deltaproteobacteria bacterium. The sequence continues at coordinate 14,759 of WVXK01000062.1, read as the reverse complement.
GGTGCGCTGCGGGGGGTGGAGAGTTCTCAACCGGAGAGATCGTAAGCCGCGCAGACAGGGTCCGGCTGGCCGAAGTGGTGGCGCACAGGACCCTGGTTCTTCCCCAGCTGTCCGCTCCGGGGGTGAGCGCCCACGAGGTGAAAGCAAGGAGCGGGTTCAGTGTCGCCTACGGCCCGATAAGGGCAGAAGACCTGCCGGAGTTTCTCGCCGGTGACATGGTGGCCACCCCCGATATGAGGCGGGTAACCTTCGGGGTCGTGGATCGCGCCGTCCTCATTCCCGTCGAGCTGGTGCTTGCGGGACGATACGTTATCCCGGCAGCCCTGGCGATGTTTTTCCTCTCCGGTTTTCACGAGGGGGCCTTTTCCCTGGAGTTGGGATATGGCGATGGGTGGACGAACGTGCTCCTGCTTCTCGGGGGCTATCTCGGCGGCGCCGTCCTGACGCCTCTTGTTTTGCCCTTTGTCCCCGGCCGGGCATTCTCCCTGAAAGGAGCCCTGACCGGAGCCGTCCTTGCGGCTCTTTACCTCCTCATACTGTGGCGTAATCCAGGGCTGTTTCCATCCCGCCTGGTGGCAGCTTCCTGGTTGTTCATCATTCCGGCCCTTTCGAGCTTTCTCGCGATGAACTATACCGGCTCGACCCCCTTCACATCTTTGTCCGGCGTCAGGAGGGAGATGAAAGTGGCCCTGCCCCTTCAGATAGCGTTTTCCTCTGTGGGTCTGGCGATGTGGGTTGCGGGGAGATTTATCTGACCGTTGGGGTATAATGTGTTCGGGTTTTATCTATGGGGAAGGCTCAGTACATAAGGGGCGTGACCACGCTCTCACTTGACGGGTCCCTCTGCACGGGATGCGGCATGTGCCGTGAAGTATGCCCCCACGGGGTCTTCACCCTGGAAGAGGGGCTCGCCCGGGTCGTTTTGCGCGATGCCTGCATGGAGTGCGGGGCATGCGCGATGAACTGCCCCGAAGGTGCGATTTC
>WVXK01000062.1:13078-13630 GCA_011773515.1 Deltaproteobacteria bacterium | reverse complement strand
TATATTCCGGGTAAAACATGGTAGTTCCTATGGGCAGGATTGTCAGATGTGATTGGGCCTACGTCAGCGACCTGATGATGGATTACCATGATCACGAGTGGGGAGTGCCCGTGCACGATGACCGGAAGCTCTTCGAGTTCCTGGTACTGGAGGGATTTCAGGCGGGCCTCTCCTGGGAGACAGTCCTCAAAAAGCGGGAAGGTTTTCGGAAGGCCTTCNNTTGCGCGATGCCTGCATGGAGTGCGGGGCATGCGCGATGAACTGCCCCGAAGGTGCGATTTCCGTGGATACCGGCGTGGGCTGTGCCTACGCCGTCATAAGGGGCGGGCTGACGAAAACGGAACCTGGCTGCGGACCGGGGGACGGTTCTTCCTGCTGCGAATAAACACGTCCCGTGTCCCGGGTCTCGCGTTCCCATCCGCTCACAACCAAACTTTCTTTTTTGTTTTTCAACTCGAAACTCGAGACGTGAAACTGACAATTTCGAAACTATATTCCGGGTAAAACATGGTAGTTCCTATGGGCAGGATTGTCAGATGTGATTGGGCCTAC
>WVXK01000062.1:0-13022 GCA_011773515.1 Deltaproteobacteria bacterium | reverse complement strand
TTCAGGCGGGCCTCTCCTGGGAGACAGTCCTCAAAAAGCGGGAAGGTTTTCGGAAGGCCTTCAATGGTTTCGATTATGACCGGGTTGCGGGGTACGACGGGAGGAAGATTAGAAACCTATTGAAAAACAAAGACATAATCCGGAACAGGGCGAAGGTTGAAGCTGCCATCGCAAACTCCCGGGCATTCGTAAAGGTCAGGCGGGAGGAGGGGAGTTTCGACGCCTATGTCTGGGGCCTGGTGGGGGGAAAACCGAAGAAAAATAGGTGGAGAAAGATCCACCATATCCCGTCGATCACCCCTGAATCGGAGAGCATGAGCAGGGACCTGAAAAAGAGGGGTTTTACCTTCGTGGGCCCCACGATCTGCTACGCCTTCATGCAGGCGGTCGGTATGGTGAACGACCATTTAGTGAGTTGTTTCAGATATGTAGAGGTTGGCGGGTAGGGCATAAAATTACCTGCCCCACAATCTAATCCAGGTGTTATGTTAGAACTCGGATATTTCCCCCCCTACATTCCCCTTTGGGGTGGGAGTAACTTTTGAGAACTTCCACAGTCCAGCCAGCCTGATCCAATGACCACACATCGTCTCCCTAGTCTCAGACACCTTCTGGTTCATTCTGGGGGGGATTTTTATATATCCCAATTGAACCCTATTGAGAATGATTATCAGCAATAATCAAGAAAAATATACATTTATCCTTGCAATGTCTTTCAATATTTGCTAATAGTAACAACAGTACTTATTTTAATGCCGTTTGGAGTTGATGCGCAGTTACCGGAGAGGGAAAAGATGATTTAGCCCCCGGTACTTTCTCGCCCTCATCACCGTATCCAGCCTCATTCCTTTCCGTTTAAAGTATGAGATTCATGTCATGGGTTTAAGCGCCTGTTCATGATGTGAATCGCTGATCGTCGTTCAATTCGGTGTAATACCTTTTGGGAGAGGGGGGGGTATTTCCAGTAAGAAAATACAAGGTGCTTTTTACCGCTCGACGCTAATCCTCCATCTATCCAAAGGAAAAGAACGTCTTGTCTCTATTATTCTGGTTTTGCTGTGGGTAATCATCTGCTTCATGCCGGGCGAAGCACTGGGGAGGCGGAATCGATACAGGAATTTTATCGCATTGAAACCGGGAGTGTACTCTCCCCAGGACACCACCCTGGACGGGTTCGATGAGGAGTTCTCGGGCTCACTGGTTTTGGGAGAATACACGTCCGAAAACTTTATATTTGTTGAGAAGATAGTCGTCATCCTGAACGTTCGAAACACAGGATGATGAAACACATACCACGCAATAAACAGGGAGAGGGGGGAAAATCATGAAAAGACTTCTTATTATCCTACTGGCGTTAACGGTTTCAGGATGTGCGGCCACGCAGGTTGCCCTCGAGAAGAGGCATCTCGACGTGCAGACGAAGATGAGCGAAACCATCTTCTTAGATCCCGTCGGGCCGGATAAGAGGGTATGCTGTGTGGTTGTTAAAAACACCTCCGACAAAGACATCGATATAGCCCCGCAAATAAAATCGGCAATCGAACAAGCCGGCTATGCGATTTCAACCAACCCCGATGTGGCTCACTACATGCTGCAGGTAAACATCTTATCCGTTGGAAAGGCTGACCCTTCAGCGCTCCGTGAAGCACTCCATGCGGGGTATGGAGGGCCGCTTGCAGGTGGTCTCGCCGGCGCTGTTATAGCAGGGAATCCCGCTAAAGGAGCAGCTGTCGGGGGCATTATCGGAGGAATTGCAGAGGTCGTGGCCGGTTCTCTCGTTAAAGATGTCACGTATGCAATCGTCACAGATATCCAGGTGTCGGAAAAGTCGGATGCACCGGTCGAACAGGTAACGGATAGTACCATGGCACAGGGAACGTCGACCACTATCCGGCAACACACAGCGAGCTCAGTAAACTGGAAGCGGTATCGAACGAGGGTAATCTCTTCAGCGAATAAAGTTAACCTCAAATTTGAAGATGCCCTTCCGGAAATAGAGCAGGGCCTCTCAAAATCGATCGCGGGACTCTTTTAGCATCAGGGATGGCCAGGGTCAGTTCTCATATCATCAGAATATGAGAAAATGGGAACTGACCCCGGGCTTTCCGCAACAGTATTTATTGTAATGCCGTTTGGAGTTGATGCGCAGTTCTCGGAGAGGGAAAAGATGATTTAGCCCCCGGGACTTTCTCGCCTGCATCACTGTAATGCTCAGCATTCCTTTCCGTTAATAACTCATAGATTTATGTTTTGGGTCTAATAACGATTTGTTCGTGATGTGAGTCGCTGTTTGTTGTTAATGATGGTTTAACCCCTTTGGGAGAGGGGGGGGGGTATTTCCAGTAAGAAAATACAAGGTGCTTTTTACCGCTCGACGCTATTCCTCCATCTATCTAAAAGAAAAGAACGTCTTATCTCGATTATTCTGGTCTTCCTGTGGGTAATCATCTGCTTCATGCCGGGTGAAGCCATCGGGAGAAGACGGAGGGGATACGGGAATTTTGCCGCATTGAAACCCGGGATCTACGCTCCACTTGAAAGCAGGCTGAGTGATTTCGACCCGGGATTTGCAGGAACGCTGGCCTTTGGTGAATACACTTCAGAAAATTTTTCCTGGGGAATCGAGTTCAGCAACTTGAACACTGATTTCGACAACGGCTCTCAAAAAAACGAAATATCCGCAAACTCGGCCAAACTCATCCTGACATGGATCAAGCCTTTCGGAAGAAAGAGGAACAGAAAGTGGGAGATTTACCTCAATATTGGTGGGGGCATCTATTTTGTCGATCTTGAAGGGGCAGGATCGGTAGTTTCAGGCAAAGAGAGTGATGAAGTATACGGTGTGGAGGTAGGACTCGGGGGGAACTTTAATTTATCGAAGCGTTTTTATTTGGGGTTAGAGGGTAAGTACATCTATACGACTGACGTGGAGGTATTTCAGCCAGTGGTGGATAAGTTTTCATTGCAGGGATATGAAATTTTGGGCTCTATCGGCGTGAGGTTCAATTTTTTCAGGATCTTCCGTAGCCGCTGATATGAAAAGAGGAGGAAAAATGAAAAAGAAATTTTTAAAAAGTCGTTTATTGGTAACATCTATGCTGTTTGCTTTCATCTTGATATCCTGTGGCGGAGGAGGCGGCGGGTTGATGGGGGATGGAGAGGGTGGAGGTGGTGATAGTCCACCAGTCACAGGTAATTCTCCATTTGTCGGCAACACCTCCCTCGCAGTAATTACAACCCAAAACGCCAAGGAAATTGCCATATCGGCATATCAGGGAGGAATGTTCGGGGATGAATTATACTTGCCCATTTTGAGTACCTCAAAAACTGAAGAAAATGCCAGCATGCATACCTCTTCCTTTCCGGTAATAATTTCATCTTCGATAAATGAGATATTAGAAAAAGCTAGTTTCTCAAATGAAACGACTGAACAAGAAGATTCTTTCACACCCCTTTATACAGAGGGTCCCTACACATTTTCCGATCCATATAGTATTGGTTCTATAACGTATACGTTTTCTATTAATGAGACTTCGTTCGCCTATTCCGGGAGCATTCAATACGATAATTACCATATCGGTACTAATGCGTACTTCGATGGCTCAATCACTATCGAAGGTTCGATGGGGTCAAACTATCTCATGTACTCATACACCGTTTCATCGGACAACTTCACCTTTGTTTTTGGCAGCGAAGTCAACACGATAATGTATTTCGAATATACAACAACCATCACCTATGATGGGTATCTTGCAACGGCGTATTCTTATACATGTTCATATTATTGGAAAGATGGCACAACGGGACAGGTGTCATGGGTGGATAATTACACCATGACAGAGACATTCATATTGGACTCGTATGGTTATCCCCTTGGGTATAACATGACTATCTCGGGGAAATTCTATCATCCTGTTTATGGCTGTGTTTCAATAACCACGATACAGCCGTTGGGCTATGATTACTATTCTTTGTATCCATCAAGTGGAATCGTCCTGTTAACAGGTGCCGGGAACAGCTCCATCCGAATATCAGCAATAGGTGGAAGCAATTTCCTGCTCGAAGTGGATTCAGGCGGAGATGGGATTTATGAATATTATGAATATGTCGACTGGGTACAGTTTTATTAGGTGAAGAACAAATCGGTACTATATGAGGTGTAAATTTAGAAGAGTTTTTGCAACTGCCGGCGTTTCACTTGGTGCCGGATAATCCAGAAGTATCGATTCATACAGCGGAATGTTTTCCGGCACCTGGCAGGCCTTTCCCTTTAGCGGCACATTCAATGGAAGGAGAGAATAGAACAAAAAGGGGGGAGTAGGGAGATGAAGAAATACAGAGATAGCAGGTTGCTCCTGCTTCTATCTATACTCCTTGCCACAATAATCAGTTCCTGTGGCGGGGGAGGTGGTGGAGGGGATGGAAGTGGAGTTAATATAGGAACTTTGCAGGGAGATGCTGTTGGTTATATTGGGCCTTCGGGTGGATTATTGGAAATTGATGATATCTCTAATGAAGCATATGGCGTAAAAATTCAGGTTCCCGCCAATTCACTTTCGCAGGATACTCAATTTTCAATCTCTGCGATTAAAAGAGAACAATATCCCCCACTTCTACCTGTAAATCAACAATTGGTTGCACCGCTTGCTGAATTTGACTCGATTCCTAAATTCAATTCGCCGGTAAAATTAATTTTTCCGATAAATAACGTTGATGCTGGGTCATATAACATATTTACCTTGCAAAACGATAAGTGGGTTTTAAGTGGAGAATCTTATGAAATAGATAAAGTATCAAATGAAATTATAATAAATGCTACTCGTTTGGGTGTGGCCTCATTTATAGAAACAAACATTGTCGAAAGCGGATTTGCGAAGTCTAATACTTCTTCAATTACAGCCCGGGCAGTATCAGTTGATTCGCAATGTTCTGCCCCCGGCTCCACAATGTTCGAGGAGGGTTTTGATCCAACCTGCGCTCAAGAATGGAAGTTGGCAATTTACTTCAAGCTTATGTCTCCTCTTTTATGGGAACGTATAAAAACATACCAGAATGAAATTGATGGCTTATTTGATCTTAATGATGTATCCACTGCGATGATGGATTTATCAACTTCAATTGCAAACTTTATTGAGATGGCAGGATTGGCAACTGATCCTTTGTTTTTAGAAGATCGTTTAAAACAATTACAATTTTTTTTGAAAGGTTGGGGAATAGCAGTTTCATCACTAGAAGGAGATACATTTTCCAAAGGATTTGACTTAATTGTTGAGACCGCCGTGACTATAGCGTTCAATAAGATAAGCGGTCCAGCTCCATATATTGTAAATAATACATTCGATATTTTACATGGTAGTTTAACACTTTGGGCCGTGGATCAATTGTCGGAAAAAAGGAATGAATGGGAAATAGCCGAGAGATATTTATATTATTTTTATAAATATGGTGCTGACACAAGAAGACTTGCCGAGAAATATGGATTATCTCAAGATGCACTTGAAACAAACATAATTATTAAAGTGGCAGACGAATTGGGCTTCGAAAATGGGTGGATATTTAAAGATTATGATGTGCAAAAAGTATTAAATATAATAATACACTCACAGAATTTTGTTAATGATTATTATAGAGGAGTAATAACCTCCACACAGTCGCTTTTGGCTACATCCGTCAGTGAAAATGGAGCTACACTGAATGGTAAAGTGAATCCATACGGACTTCCTACAACTGCATGGTTTGAGTGGGGCACAGACTCCACATTGATAAATGTTTCCAGCACATCGCCAAAAGATTTGGGAAATGGTAATACAGGTGTCTTGGTGAGCTACTCCCTTTCAGGGTTGAGTCCGGGGACAACCTACTACTTCCGTGTAGTCTCAAAGAAAGACACTTGGATATTACCGGGTCAAATTGAGAGTTTCACCACACTTGGAACTTCCCCATTAAACATTTACTACGTCAAAAAGGGAGTGGCCGGCGGTAACGGTTTGTCATGGGCAACAGCCTTCAACCACCCACAAGACGCTATGGATGTCGCATCATCTGGAGACCAAATTTGGGTTGCGGCGGGAACGTATACCAGAAGGAATCCGTCAGATACCTTTGTTCTTGATATGAGAGATGGAGTCGAGATTTACGGGGGATTTGCCGGAGGAGAAGCGGATATATCACAAAGAAATTTTTCCCAAAATGTCACGATTCTGGATGGAGAAAACGTTGCCTACCACGTGGTAGTGGGAGCAGACAGTTCCCGTTTGGATGGATTCACGATACAACGTGGGAATGCTAACGGATCGAACCCGGATGATCGCGGCGGAGGAATGCTTAACATTGGCTCAACTCCTTCTTTGGGTGGTTACGTATCTCCAATCGTTGAAAACTGCATATTTAAAGAAAACAACGCCTCCTATGGAGGGGGAATATACAATTACTGGAGTTTGGCAACTATCGCCAATTCCACGCTGACCCTCAACTCTGCTTTACAAGGCGGTGGGATGTACAATGGTTTTAACTCTAATGCAACGATATCTGAATGCCATTTCTTGGAAAATTCTGCAGACGATGGAGGAGGCATCCTAATAGATAGCTCTAATCCAACGATTACAAATTCAGTGTTTACAAAAAACTCCGCTTCGAATCGCGGAGGGGGTGGATTCAATAACGGCTCACCGAACATCACGAAAAGCAAGTTCGTTGGGAACTCAGCCATCTCCGGCGGAGCACTTTTTACCTATAATTCTTCCGGCGCTGTCAAACCTTATATAATCAACTGTCTCTTTTCGGGGAACTCTGCTACGGACAGAGGCGGAGGCATATATTCTTTTTACTACCACACGCCTCAAGTAATAAATTGCACCTTTACGGGAAACAGGGCCGGAACGATGGGAGGGGCAATTTACGATGAAATCAGCAATCTTGTCATCATCAACAGTATCCTCTGGGGAGATTCAGCTCCATCCAACCCGGAAATTAATCTGCCCCATTTAAGAACTTATTACTCCGATGTCGAGGGAGCCATCCCCGGGAATAATATACGTAGAGACAACATCTCGTCCACCCCCAGTTTCACAGTTCCCGGCCACTGGGACGACAAGGGAACCACAGGTAAAGCCGACGATGAGTGGGTAGACGGCAACTATCATCTTGAGGCAGGCTCCCCCTGTATCGACTCGGGTACCTCTCAGGATGCTCCCAGCGAAGACTTCGACGGAATCTCTCGACCGCAGGGACTTGGCTACGATATGGGAGCCTATGAATACAACGGTGACATTCTGCCCGACATTACCCCTCCCGTTTTGACAGGTTCCTCGCCTTTGAATGGAGAAACAGATGTATCAACATCCTTATCAGCCATCTCGTTTACATTCAACGAACCTATGCAACAGGAATCATCTGTAGCATGGGGCGGGATTGATGAAACGTACTATGGATCTTCTTACTGGAGTACCGACAGCCAGACTTTGGTATTCCCTTTGATTAAGGGTCTTCCCTCAAAAACAACTGTCACCTGGGCGGTGAGCAATTGCTATGACCTGGCGGGAAATGCCCTTCCCACAACATCCGGTTCTTTCCAGACAGCGGCAGTAACAGTACCAACGTACTCGACAAGCGGGTATGTCAGGACTTCTTCGGGAGCCGGTATAGGAGGAGTAACGGTAACTCTTTCCGGGGACAATTCAGGCCAAGCGACAACTCAATCGACCGGTTACTACTCGATTCCAAATCTCACGAATGGTTCGTACACAATAACCCCATCACTTTCTGGTTACACATTTACACCAACAACAAGAACGGTGACGATTAATAACTCAAACCAGACAGGTCACGATTTTACTGGAAATCCTGTTATCACGAAACCACCTCCCCCCAGCAATATTTCTGTTGCCAGGGGGGAAAACGAGATTTCGCTGAGCTGGAACTCGGTAATTAGTGCCACCAGCTATAACATCTACTGGAGCACCAACCCGAGCGTATCTCCCTCAAGCGGCACAAAGATCTCCGGGATAACTGCGAACACATATAATCATTTTGGGTTAACCAACGGTGTAACGATTTATTACGTAATCACCTCAGTTAATTCGGCAGGGGAAGGAGCCCCTTCGGCAGTAGTTAGCGCAACACCAGTAGACTTAACGTTACCTGCACTTAATAGTTCAAACCCCTCAAACGGGGCAATCAATGTCCCCGTCTCTCTCTCGTCTATTTCCTTTACTTTCAACGAACCCATGGGGACGAGTAATACCATATCCTGGGGGGCGATAGACAGTTCATACTTCGGGACATATTCATGGAGCGCAGACAAGATGACGCTGACCTGCCCGCTCACAAAAACTCTGCCTTCGAATACTACCATTTCCTGGACGCTGAGCAATTTCCGTGACACCACCGGTAATCTCCTCCTAGCGACCTCAGGATCGTTCAAGACGGAGTTAGTTACCTATCAAATCAACGGCCTCATAACCACATCCGACAGCATAGGTCTAGGAGGAGTTACGGTAAGCATGACGGGAGACAGGAACGATAGCACAATATCTCAACCAGGCGGATATTATGAGTTTTCCAGCGTTCCTAACGGGACCTATGTGCTGACACCCTCTTTGTCTGGGTATTATTTTACTCCCGCAAACAGAGCGATAAATATTGCCGGTTCGGATGAAACTGATATCAATTTTATCGGATCACCAGTCGTGACAGTTCCTGATCCTCCTACTAACCCAACTGCAACAGGCGGTGATGGAGAAGTAACACTGAGTTGGAATGTAGTGGGCAACGCAACAGGCTACAATATTTATTGGAGCACCAGTCCGAGCGTTTCTCCATCAACCGGAACGAAGATAGGCGGAATTACCACCAATACATATGCTCACTCGGCTTTAACTAATGGAGTTACTATTTATTACGTTGTAACCGCTGTCAATTCAGCGGGAGAAAGCGCTCCTTCTGTTGAGGTAAGTGCAACTCCGGTTGGAATACCGTCCATCAGTGCTGGCCTTGTGGGACACTGGAAATTTGATGATTCAACTGACATTGGCTTTGACAGTTCACCATATGGGAACCACGGAACACCGGCATCCGGTTACGTTAGTTATTCTGCTGGAGGCAGAATAAATGGTGCAGCCAGCTTTATAAAGGGAAGTAATTCAGGGATCACAATTCCCAGTGCCCCCTCTCTTAACATTACCGGGGGAATTACAATGGCTGCGTGGGTAAACATGGCTGTGAACGACGGTGATGGAACCATCCTCAGCAAATCTGATGCCTCCTCCTCCAATGAAACGTACACTTTCTGGGCAAGCTTCTGGAAAAGCAGCAACCACATGGCAGCATGGTTTTTGCCCGCCGGTGTAATTTACGACTCTGGTGTTTCAGTGCCAGCAGGGAAATGGGATCACCTTGCGGTGACCTACGACGGACTGTTAAATGGGTATATCCGGTTTTACGTCAACGGAATTTTAGTCGCAACACAGCAATCAAGTACTTCTGGCTTAACTGCCAATAACAGCAATTTGCATATAGGCGCATCCCCGTGGCCGATATCCGAAGATTTTTCCGGTCTCATGGACGAGGTCCGTCTTTATAACAGGGCCTTGAGTGATGTTGAGATTCAAATGCTTTATGCCCAGACCAGCGATCTACAGATCTTTTACGATGAAACGTCAAGTCGATTACCGACTATTGATCTCGTTGGATCCAGTGGGGTGGAATTTTGCGACGTTGACAATGATGGGGACCTAGATATCTATCTGTATCAGTCAAATGCAGGGAGGACTGATTCGATACTGATCAACCAAGGTTTGCATACCGGAATATTTTCAGATGAAAGCTCTTCCAGGCTCCCGTTGGCGAGTACGACAATTGGTGAAGGTTCACGACCCGTTACCTGTGGAGACATAGACGGGGATGGGGACAATGACATAATTCTCTCCAATAACTCTTACCAGAGTTCGTTGCAGGGCCTACCGCTGTATGACGTGCTTCTCGTGAATCAGGGTGGTATCCAGGGGGGCACGGTAGGGTTCTTTGCGGACGGATCGAGCCAGCTAAATGAACCATCCGTTGACATTACATTCTTCACGCTTCTCATCGATGTAGATAAAGATGGCGACTTGGATATATTCGAGGGGAACTACCAATATAAAAGCAACATTCAAATCAACCAGGGTGGAAGCCAGGGTGGAACTGAAGGGCAATTCGTCGATGAAACCGCAACGAGAATGTCCGGTTTCCCGACCACACATTCTCAGGACGGTTACAGCGGGGATGTTACCGGAAACGGATTTGCAGATGTTGTAGTTGCACAGAGCTCCTCGCTCCCTATTGTTTTCCCCAATTATCTTTTTACAAATGACACATCCGGGAACTTCACCGATGTGCTCTTACCCGGTGGGGCAACCAACACCGCAGCAATGGCTTTGCTCGATGCCGATAATGATAATGATTTAGACATCTATTTTGTCAACAAACTTCCGAGTAACGAGCAAAATTTCCTTTTGATTAATGACGGTGGTGGTAACTTCACAAACGAATCATCGAGTAGATTGCCTATTGATACAGGAAACGGAATGGCCGGAGTTATTGATATTGACATCGATGGGGACTTAGACCTAATCGTTGGAGACTTTGAAAGTGATGACTATGTTCTGATCAACAATGGTTCCGGGTATTTTAGCACTTCAACCGATTTAATCCCTCCAGATCAAGATTACCCAGGTGGTGTTTACTTAGGTGATGTGGATGGAGACGGAGATTTAGATTGGATTACAACGAGCAAAAGCACAGGTAGGTTAGTTATTCTCATAAATAAAACATTTTAAAGAGTAGCTGTAATTTTAATGACATATGTTTTTAATCGATTGATTGGATGATTGAACAAGCCACCTGTCAAACGATGGGTGGCTTTTTTATTCTCCCTTGCGTGTTCACAGCATTATGATTCTTATGGTAATCGTAAAAACCGAATCCGCTCCCCCCATGGGAGGTCCTCTCGATTGTATAGTTTTTGTATAGTAGACAGCCGTTAACAGGTATAAACAGTCAAAAGTTCTCTATCACCTCCTTTCGATTTTTTTAAAGAAATATAACCAGTTAGTAACAAACAACACGTGAAGGGCATCAAAATGAAGGGATACACCTTCATCCAGGCGACAGGGATGGTGAATGACCATTTAGTGAGTTGTTTCCGGTACCAAGCCGTTTTCGGGGGAGATATTCCCGATTGGTAGAAGCCTTTGATAAGGGAAAGGTACCCCGGTATACACCTAAAGAAAGCGTTGATGTAAAAAAACAAATATTCTGCTTGATTTTTTTTCGTCATTTTGTACTATAAACCTAGCAGTTTCGGCTCTTAATCGCACTCATTTGCAAGATTTCTCGCTCCGGTTTTAGAAAATTGAATATCCAGGCTATTTGCCTGAAATAGAAAACGTTTTTCTAAAAAGGTGCTTTAACTCGGGTCTTTTTGGGGAGCAGCTTTTACTTTGCTTAGCAGAAAAAAACAAAAAGGGGGGGAAAATGAAAAAGCTGAAAAAATTTCTGCCGGCAGTATTGCTGGTAACGCTCATTTCGGCCGGGCTGATCTACTGCGGTGGCGGTGGCGGGGGGGGGAGCACTACCGCTGCGCCGGAGGCCATTAACTTTACCCCGTCGAATATGGAGGGGGCTGCTGGATTGGTAACCCTCGGCTCAGAACTTTATTACGAATTGAGCCAGGTGGTGCTGGCAATGGTGGACCCGCTGTTGGTTGCAGCCCCGATGGCCCCAGCAGCGGTAATTCCGGTCGGAGATCTGGGACTTTGTGTAAACTCTACTACGGGCACTTCCGATCTAAGCCTTGATGATGTCGATAATAGTTTGGATCTGTCCGTTGGTGACTCGGCTACCCTTACAATTACGAATTGTCAATTGTTGGATCCAACGGATTTGGACACTTCGAACGGTACGCTAATTCTTACATTTGTAGCAATTGACCTAGTTTCGAGTCAACAAACCATAACTGCCGATGTGGCACTCAACGTTGACGTAAATCCGGTCGACTCCTTCATCGCAAACTTCAGGATGCAAGTGACAACAACTGATTGGAACACCTTCAACATATCGGTCACGGCTCTGGATGGAAACGACATAATTGTTTTAAACGAGAGCGGTCAGACGTTTTACCAGCTCGGTTGTTTCGACGTTGCGCTCAACTTTACTTTGTCAATTCCCGGTATATTCACCCTGATCGAAGAAGGTGTGATAAACGTTCCCGGGGCTGGCATTATGTCTTTCAGCAACCTCTCACAGCTGGTTTTTGTCCCGGGTCCGTACCCCGATGAGGGGGCAACGCGGATAGACAGCGGCGGTACCTGCGCCGCCCTGGGTGCCCCCGACGGGGCGAGCGGTGCCGACGGCAGCTACATCATCTTCACAGCGGTACCGGATGATTTTGACGATATTACCCTCGAGCTTTACGACAGCAGCGATACCCTTCTGGTGACGGTAGATACCTTCTACGGAAATCTATGATGATATTTCCGGGGATTATCCGGATAAGAGTCGTTTAGAGAGCATGCAGGCGGGGGGCGGATGTTCGGTCCGCCCCCCTTTGTATTACCCATCCCGAAAGACGGATCACCGCTCTTTCTCTCTCTTGTTCCCCGGTTTTCTCGTACGGGGACCCTCAAGCGCCTGATTTGAAATAGCTCAACTTTCCGTGAGTTTCGCTATTCCTGTAAGGTTCCCCCCTTATTCCTGGACGAACCTGTAGGATGCACGGAGAATGGGAAAAGGGAGTCTTTTCTCACCTGTGTAATCAGAAAGGAGGGCAGCATGGGAAAGAGAGTAACGGTCCTTTTTGTTGCCTCGATTTTTACCCTGGTGGCGATTGTCATGGTATCCGACTCCTCGGTGATACGGGAAGGGGAGAAATCCTACATCGTGGACATGACCGGCGAGAAGTGGGATGTGACCCAGGCAGTCACACTGGGATTCGAACCGGAAGGGTTTCAGTACGGCATCGGGAAAAACGCCTTCACGCCCCTCGA
>WVXK01000061.1:4519-5004 GCA_011773515.1 Deltaproteobacteria bacterium | reverse complement strand
TGGGCGAGCAGGGTCTCACTGCCGACCTTTTCGGCCCGCATGACGATACTGCCCCTGCCGTTTACCGTGGCGCCGATAACCCTATCCCCGGTTTGCTTTTCCACCGGGATCGGCTCCCCTGAAATCATGGAATCATCGACCGTGCTGTTTCCTTCCAGGACGACGCCATCCACCGGTATCTTCTCGCCCGGTCTGATCCGGAGCCGGTCACCCTTCTGCACCTGTTCCAGGGCGATGTCGATCTCGCTTCCATCATCGGTGATCTTGCGCGCCGTTTTGGGCGCAAGACCCAGCAGGGCCCTGATGGCAGCGCCGGTCTGGCTTCTTGCTTTCAGCTCCATCACCTGCCCGAGCAGAATCAGGGTTACGATCACTGCCGAGGCCTCGAAATAGACACCCACGCTGCCGCCGGCATCCCGCATGGCTTCGGGGAATATCCGGGGAAACAGGATAGCGATGAGGCTGTAGACGTAGGCCACCGATAC
>WVXK01000061.1:3774-4508 GCA_011773515.1 Deltaproteobacteria bacterium | reverse complement strand
ACAGCCCGGGCGAAAAAGGGCCATCCGGCCCAGAGCACCACCGGCGTCGCGAGGATCAGCTCCAGCCAGCCGAGGGTTCTCCCTGTGGCCAGATTTTCAATGATATGGCCGCCGGGCAGGATTCCGCGCATGGCGATAAGTACCAGCGGAACCGTGAGGAGAGCCCCGATGATGAACCGTTTCTTCATATAGCCATATTCCGGGTCCTCCTCCTCTTCCAGAGATATGGTAAGCGGTTCCAGTGCCATCCCGCACTTGGGGCACGTTCCCGGGCCATCCTGCTCGACCTCGGGATGCATGGGACAGGTGTACTTTCTGACGCCTGGGGCTTCGTCGTGCTCCGGTGGCTTCACCTCGTCTTCCCTGCCGATAAACAAATCCGGGTTGTTCTTGAATTTCGCGAGACAGTGGCCGCTGCAGAAATAGTATGATTCTCCCGCATGTTCATAGTGAGTGTAGGCGTGCTCATCCTCGGTCGTCATGCCGCAAACAGGGTCTTTGAAAACTTTTTCAGACCCCGTATCCACTTCCTGCGTTTCGGAATGGGTCACATATGTTTCGGGTTTCTCCTCAAACACGTTGAGGCAGGATCTATTACAGAAATAGTATTTCTGGCCACCGTACTCGGTTGACAGGGTGTCTTCTTTCACGTCAACCTTCATATTGCAGACTGGATCGATATACATCTCTTTCTCCTTTTTTACTCTGGTATTGCGCTTCCTGCTTATATTATA
>WVXK01000061.1:2873-3742 GCA_011773515.1 Deltaproteobacteria bacterium | reverse complement strand
CCTGATGAAATATAGATCATTCCCCCATATCTTGTTTCGAATGTGGTTTCACTATAATAACGCTCTACCGATTCCCAGGGACGAACATTGAAGTACTCGGGAGTGTATCCGAATGGCTCTCCGAGCTTCAAGACGATGCTGAACAACCATGATGGTAAGTTTTCTGGCTGTTTGCCATCGACGATTGATATGCGCCCACCGGGTACGAGGGACTGAGAGGCTGCCTTGATCACACGGTCATATTCGGGTATATAGCCGAAGAGGCCCGTTGCAAGGACACCGTTTACCCCTCCCGGGAAATTATAGGCAGAGATATCTGTCTTTATCAGGTCCACGTTTTGCCAGCCGGATCGCCTGACTCTCATCCGTGCGATGTCGAGCATTCCTTGCGTTAAGTCAACCCCTATGATTCGACCCTCCGGCCCTATCCGTTCCATAAGAAGAGGAAAGTTCAAACCGGTACCACAGCCGAGCTCGATGACTGAATCGCCTCGTTGAAGTGACAGGTTCTTTATTGCGATTGAACGGTACGTCTTCATACGCAAGCCGATCAACCTGAATAGCGTGGTAGTGAAATCGTAATGCTTCGCTCCCGTTTGATACATATCCTGGACTTTTTGCCTTGAAATCATGGTATCACCTCCAGTTTTTGTGCGCCCCGCGTCTCAATTCCCAGCTCCGCTGAGATGCAGCCCAATGACACCGGCGACGATAAACGCAATGCTGACTATTTTCAATGCAGGCAATGGTTCCTGGAAATAGAGGATGCCAATGGTTGCTATGAGAACGGTACCGATCCCTGACCAGATGGCATAGGCAAGACTTACATCGATACCTTTCAATGCAAACGTCAGTGCGGCAAAAGATGC
>WVXK01000061.1:0-2847 GCA_011773515.1 Deltaproteobacteria bacterium | reverse complement strand
CAGACAGCTTCATCGATGTAGTGCCTGCAGCCTCGAGAAGAATTGCGCCGGCAAGGTAAGCCCAGTATTTCATTTTCGTTCCTCCTTCTGAAACGGATCAAAAAGTGATGCGTGTGTCTTACACTAATGCAGACGGATGAGGCGGAAGAGCATTACACTTGAAATTTTTAGGTCATGCGGAAGGGCGGCAGCCGCAGTCCAGGCATCCGTGTTCGGTGCAGCTTCCACAGCTTGCCTGGAGCTGTTTCAGCAGCGCTTTCCGGGCGCGGTGAAGTTTCACCCGCGTGCTGTTGGCTGTCATGCCGGTCTCAGCCGCGATTTCGTCGATGGGAGCGCCCTCTAAATCGACACGGGTGAGGAGACGGGAATAATCTTCCTTCAGTGTCGGCAGCAGATCATACACGCACTGGCAGATGGCGCGTTCGATATCGGGTTGGGGTGTCTCCGTATCGTTGATCATTCTCGCCAGGTGATCCATGGCGCGACGCTCTGCATCTCGTTGTCGGTAGTAATCGACAACCGCGTTGCGCAGTAAGCGATAGAACCACGCCACGACAGACTCATCATCGCGAATGGAATCCGATTTTTTTATGCCCTTTACAAATGCAGCCTGAAGGATTTCCTCGGCATCGGATGGATTAGCTATACGACCCTTGAGAAATGACAGAAAGTTCCGGTGATTTTCAACAAGTGTCGCGACTACATCCGGGGACTGTCCCCTTGCGCCTTTCATAAGTGAATTTCCTCTACTTGCCCTGATAAACTCATAACCGAGGAATTTGACCTCCTACCCATAGGTATACAACTTTCTCATCAAGGGGTCCAACCACAGAAGTGTTTCACCATGTATTATACCCGGTGAATTGCTCTAAACTACTCGTAAAAGTTAGCAGCGGGATTGATGACGGCGGTTGCCGTGAAGAAGCTTTGCAAGGAAGCGGCCTCGATGGGGATATGAATCCCCTGGCTTCCCCGGACTCCTGGCGATCAATCCGGAAAATTGCGGAAACATGCTGTTGCGCCCTGGTACGCGGAGCCATATTCAACCCCGGAGTGCCGAATTCCGCCTGGGGAAAAACACATTTGACATACTGTAGAGTATGATTTATCCTGCCTCTTAAACGAATGATAGGAGGAAAAGGATTCTCATGGAAAACAATTACAGGATTGACACGCTATGTGTTCACGGTGGGCAGGAGGAGGCGGATGCATCGACGCTGGCGAGAGCAGTGCCGATCTACCAGACCACCTCCTACATTTTCAGAGATTCACAGCACGCCTCGAATCTTTTCGGGTTGAAGGAGTTCGGAAATATTTACACAAGGATCATGAATCCCACGACCGACGTTCTCGAGAAGAGAGTATCTGCTCTCGAGGGGGGCGTGGGCGCCCTCGCCCTGTCATCCGGCCAGGCTGCAGAAACGGTGACCATTCTGAACATAGCCAAGTCCGGGGAGCAGATATTGTCTTCCACATCTCTTTACGGGGGAACGGTTTCTCTCTTTCACTCAACGCTCAAGAAGATGGGGATCGAGACGATCTTCGTGGATCCCTCCGACCCGGAGAATTTCAGGAAGGCCCTCACACCGAAAATGCGGCTCATATTTGCCGAGTCGATCGGAAACCCGAAACTGGACACACCAGACTTTGAAGCCATCGCCTCCATCGCCCACGAGGCCGGCATACCCTTCGTGGTGGACAACACGGTTCCCTCGCCGGTCATGTGCAGGCCCATCGAATACGGGGCGGACATCGTAATCCACTCAACGACGAAGTTCATAGGCGGGCACGGGACGTCCATCGGCGGGATCATCGTCGATTCGGGCAATTTCAACTGGGCGAACGGGAACTTCCCGGACTACACCGAGCCCGACCCGGGCTACCACGGGTTGCGATACGTGGAGTCATTCGGCAACGCGGCGTTCATCCTGAAAGCGAGGCTCCAGCTGATGCGGGACATCGGGCCTTCCATGAGCCCTTTCAACGCCTTCCTCTTCCTTCAGGGGCTCGAGACGCTCCACTTGAGGATGGAAAAGCACAATAAAAACGCTATGGAAGTGGCAAAGCACCTGAAAACCCACCCGAAAGTTTCCTGGGTGAACTACCCCGGGCTGCCAGATCACCCGACCCACGAGCTCGCAAAGAAGTATCTGGACGGAGGATTCGGCGCTATAGTGGGATTCGGCGTGAAGGGGGGATACGAAGCCGGAAGAGCCTTCATCGACAACGTGAAGCTCCTCTCCCTCCTTGCTAATATCGGGGACGCGAAGAGCCTGGTCATCCATCCTGCGAGTACCACTCATCAGCGGCTCAACCCCGAGGAGCAGCTCGCTGCCGGAGTGACTCCGGACTTTGTGCGCCTTTCCATCGGGATCGAGGACCCACGGGATATCGTCGAAGCTATCGACCATGCGCTCGATAAGTGCTGAAACGAGAGGAAATGGGCAGTGCCGCTGAAAGAGCTTGAATAGAACTGGAAAAGTGGCAGCTCGGTGGCGGTTGAAAACAGGGTATGAGAATCCGCTGGCGGTCGAATCGTCCTGAACCCCCCTCCGGAGTCTGTTCCCCTGCGCCTTTCACAGGTGAACTTCCTCTTCCCACCTATTGTAAAATAACACTTGACATCCCTTTGGCCTGACATATTTTACACAATGTAGAATATGAGCTGTTCCTTTAAAACTTATGGGTACCCGGGAACACATACTCATGATGCTTAATCGGACGGGAAATAATGAGCTGCCCCAAATAGTTGTACCACCTTCTATGTGAAGAAACCAGGCATCTAAATCGGTTGAATTCGTCTCGCTTCCGGTGCCGGCGGCCTGTATCCAAGAGCACTGTGGGGCC
>WVXK01000060.1:1951-5304 GCA_011773515.1 Deltaproteobacteria bacterium | reverse complement strand
GAGCGTGAGCGGCTGGACGAGGGAAAAATTGCCCGCCACCTCGCGAAGGGGCAGGCTTCCCGTGATCCCGAGCAGGGGCCGGA
Organism: Deltaproteobacteria bacterium; assembly: GCA_011773515.1. Taxonomy (NCBI): domain Bacteria; kingdom Pseudomonadati; phylum Myxococcota; class Myxococcia; species Deltaproteobacteria bacterium. The sequence continues at coordinate 5,221 of WVXK01000060.1, read as the reverse complement.
CCTGCTTGAGGATCAGCAGGAGGGCGATGCCGTTCATGAACCCCGATATGAGCGGGTAGGGGACGTACTTGACGATGTCGCCGAGTCGCAGGACACCGAAAATGAGCTGTATGAGCCCGCCCGTCATGACGCAGAGGGCTGCCAGCCCGACGATGATTACGTTTTTAGATGGCCCCGGAGCTATCTGGGGGTTCGCGGCGACGGCTGCCACGAAGGAGGCCAGGATCAGCGTCATGGCGGCTTCCGGGCAGGTGACCTGGATCTTCGTCCCCCCGAAAAGGGGGGCGAAGAAGCCCGCGAATATCCCCGCGTAGATTCCCAGGAGCGCCGCGATGGGCAGAAAGTCGGTCCCCAGGGGGGCGAATGCGAGGAGGCCGTAACCGATCGAGAGGGGGATGGTGAAAAACGCCGCCGACAGCGCGCCCGTTACGTCACCTTTGAGATTCGACCGTGCCATTTGCAATTTCCCGCAGTCCTCTAAAGCCAGGAAGCCCTTTGGCTGTGTAATTCGGGGCTTCCGGCGACCAGACGGGGCTTCCTGCGGTTTTGCTTTTCATTATTGTAAAAATCCATAAACAGAACAAGCTGTTTTCTTTATTCAAAAAATATCTAAAACCCTATCCCGGGGTCAGTTCCCATTTCCTCAGGTTTTGCGCCTTTTCACCCATCTGATATGAGAAGATGGGAACTGACCCCGGACACGGAAAAATTTCTCCTTGACAACTATCTCCGAGTCAGATATTTATCTATATATAAATGAATGAATGTTCATTCATAAAAAAGACTCTCTGAAGGAGGCGAAATAACGGTGACTCCCTTGAACGTCATAATCGCAATGTTCTTGCTCTTTTCGTTCACCGTTGACTCGAGGAGGAACAACGGGCACTGGTATCGGTTCCTCAAGCAAGAGTGCGACAAAATATGTCACAAAAAGTAGCCCAGGCGTTTAGTGGGCAAGACCTGGGGTCAGTTCCCATTTCCTCACATTTTTTCGCATTCTCGCCTATCAGACATGCAGAATTGGGAATAGCCCCGGGTGGTAGAGACTTCGAATTCGACGCCTATATTTTTTCGGAAGCCTCTCTATTCAGCCGTTTTTCTTGAGCACGAGGCCGGTAACGACCAACCCGTCCCAGGTGATGTCGAAGGTGAGTTTCTCTATCCCTGAGACGGTGAAACTGAAATCACGGTACCCCCTGGTATCCACGGGAAAATCCCCGAGAGGTATCAAGAATGGTTCGTCCCGGGAAACGGATGGTGGGATGAAAACTGTTTTCCAGAACCTTTTGAGAACCGAGTTGTGGATCCCGATGGCCGGCTCATCACCTTCCGGGGCTTTCACCCACTCCCTCCCGTCGCGAAACATCACATTGCCCGAAGCATGATCCACCGAGTAAAGGCGGGGTGGTAATGTTTTCAGATCTTCCGAGAGATCTATTGAAATGTTCGGTTTCGTCCTTCGCGTGACCACCCTGGATCCTTCCCCCACGAATAATCCGCCGTAAAAACTCTATAACCATTATATGCCATTCGCAGGTTACGAAGGGGTCGCAAGGTGAAATTAGTTCAGGATCCCGGATTTTGAGGTTTGCAACATTCAGGGTTGAAGCGCCTGGGGAGATTTGACAATTTCTGGATTGTTGGACTGTTGTCTCAACAGGAAAGTGAGATCATTGCCGACAAGGGTTACTCCTGTCATCTACCCGTTTATCATTTGGGATCGAAGTCGTTCGTGTAGCTGTAAGCGCATGCCAAATCGCTCTGATCCGACTCGTTCCCCGAGTCATCGTGGGATGATATGGAGTAGCAATACAGGGCGCCGGCATCCAACCCTTCGTCGACGAAGGAGGTGTCGGCAACCTCCCCGACAGGGACTCCATCGCGGAAAACCGTGTATCCCGAGACGATTGCATCGTCTTTCGATCCGCTCCAGGAGACACGGACCCGGCCTTGTGCATCAGGATCTGCAACGACGTTCCCCGGCACGGTCGGGGGTGTCCTGTCGGGTAGCGTTTTCACGCACGCCTGATTGCTCTGTTCCGTGCTGCCCACATCAGGGTAAAACGCAACCACCCGGTAGCAGTAGAGGGTGTCGGGATTCAAAAGCCTCCTTACCGTAGCGGTTCCGTAAACGGTGTCGACATAGGAATCTTTTTCATAAAGGGTATAACCGGTAGCGCTCACATCGCTCCAGGTAAGGACCACCTCGTGTGAAGAGACATTAGCGGCGGTAAGATCGATGGTGACGGGAAGACCGGTGTAACCCCCGGCACCATTTCCGATTCTGCACGGAAGGAGAAAAAATATGAGAATCAAAGCCAGCAGGAAATGAAAACCATTTCTTCCTCTTTCGATCAACATTCCTTTGCCCCCTCTGAAAGGGTCACATCAGTACTAATTCATTATAACTGGTTATACTTCTTTCCGAAAACAGATAGGAAGTAATAGAGGACTATCACCTGTTTATGCTTTCTTTTGACTATCACGCATACAAAACCATACAATCGAACTCATCATGCTTTTCCAAAAAAAGGGCTTGTAGGGGGGATAGGCCCGAAAGATTTTGTCCATATTGCTCTCCGTGCCGAAAAAAAGAAACAAACAGGGCCTGCCCCTGTATTTTTTAAGGAATAATCGGAACAGTTAGTTATTGAGGTATAAATTCGGAATTTTCTATTCCTGTTTTGATTGCAAAATCATATCAATCAGCCCCATCAATCGCATAAAACGTTAATTTAACTAATTATGAGTATCCATCAAAAAAAACAGGAACTCCCGATTCCGACCATCTGGGGGAGAATCGGTATGAAAAATACGTAACTTCCCTAATTAATTACAGAATATGAAATATATCCAACCAGGCACGGAAAATGCCCCTTATATCGTCAAACAGGAAAACAACAAAGTTTACAAGGAGGCTTGCTTGATGAAAAGGTTATATGGTTCAAATATGGGATTGGGCATGGTTCTGGCGATCGCGGGAAGTTCCGGCGTTGCCTTTTCAGTTGAGAGAGCAGAGTGGAATTCGTTTTCCAACGATGCCGGTGTCGAGTATGTCCTCGAGTGCTGTGACATATTGAAGGCAACCATGGAAGCCCCGATCGGAGAGAGCGATATTGCTCTCATGGCTTTTCTGGAGCCAGAGGATTTCTACGGTCCCTAATAATTCCCTCTACCTCGGTTTTCAACTCACCCCCCCCATCTAAAGAAAGGCTCGTTTCGAGCCTTCCTTTTTTTCAAAAGTTCAGAAGACCCGGGGTCAGTTCCCAT
>WVXK01000060.1:0-1852 GCA_011773515.1 Deltaproteobacteria bacterium | reverse complement strand
TTGTATACCCCAAAATGAGCGAAAGGAGAAACGTCATGAATGAAGAGACCAAGTGCCCGGTAACGGGCGGAGCGAACAAGCCCACTGCCGGCCGAGGCACGTCGATCCGGGACTGGTGGCCGAAGCAGTTGAACCTCAAGATTCTTCATCAGCACTCTCACATGAGCAATCCGATGGGCGAGGAGTTCAACTACGCTGAGGAATTCAAGAAACTCGACCTGGAGGCCGTGAAGAAGGACCTCTACGCGCTCATGACCGACTCGCAGGACTGGTGGCCGGCTGACTATGGTCACTACGGTGGGCTCATCATCCGGATGGCGTGGCACAGCGCAGGCACATACCGAACAGGCGACGGCCGCGGCGGGGGAGGGTCGGGCAATCTGCGCCTGGCGCCCGTGAACAGCTGGCCGGACAATGCGAACCTCGACAAGGCGCGCCGGCTGCTCTGGCCGATCAAGCAGAAATACGGCAAGAAGATCTCCTGGGCCGATCTCATGATCCTTGCCGGCAACTGCGCGCTGGAGTCGATGGGCTTTAAAACCTTCGGTTTCGGCGGCGGGCGCGAAGACATCTGGGAGCCGGAAGAGGACATTTACTGGGGGAGTGAGACAGAGTGGCTTGGCGACAAGCGATACTCCGGTGACCGGGAACTCGAGAATCCCCTTGCTGCCGTTCAGATGGGCTTGATATATGTGAACCCGGAAGGGCCGGACGGAAACCCTGACCCCGTCGCGTCGGGCCGTGACGTTCGCGAAACCTTCAAACGTATGGGCATGAACGATGAGGAAACGGTCGCTCTCGTCGCCGGCGGGCACACATTCGGCAAATGTCACGGCGCTGGCGATGCGGCCCTTGTCGGTCCGGAACCCGAGGCCGCCGGTATCGCAGAGCAGGGTCTTGGCTGGAAGAGCAGCTTCGGCAGCGGCAAAGGCGGCGACACGATCACCAGCGGTATCGAGGGCGCCTGGAAGCCGAAACCGACCAAATGGGACATGGGCTATTTGAAGGTACTGTTCAAATACGAGTGGGAACTGGTCAAGAGCCCGGCCGGCGCGCACCAGTGGCTGGCCAAGGACGTGGACGAAGAGGACATGGTGGTTGACGCCCACGACCCGTCGAAGAAGCACCGCCCGATGATGACCACGGCGGACCTCTCGTTGCGCTTAGACCCCATCTACGAGCCGATCTCGCGGCGCTTCCACGATAACCCCGAGGAGTTCGCCGACGCCTTCGCCCGGGCGTGGTTCAAGCTGACACACCGCGACATGGGCCCCCGCGCACGTTATCTCGGCCCGGAGGTCCCGGCAGAGGAACTGATCTGGCAGGACCCGGTGCCCGCAGTCGATCATGAGCTGATCGATGCGCAGGACGCAGCGGACTTAAAGGGCAAGGTCCTGGCTTCGGGGCTGTCCATCTCCCAGCTGGTGTCGACCGCATGGGCGTCGGCGTCCACCTTCCGTGGCTCCGACAAGCGCGGCGGTGCGAACGGTGCCCGCATTCGTCTGTCGCCGCAGAGGGATTGGGAAGTCAACCAGCCGGCCGAACTGGCGAAAGTGCTGAAAACCCTGGAAGGTATCCAGAGCCAGTTCAACAGCGCGGCCTCCGGCGGCAAGAAGGTCTCGCTTGCCGACCTGATCGTGCTGGGCGGTTGCGCTGCCGTCGAACAGGCTGCAAAGAATGCCGGTCACGATGTGACCGTTCCCTTCACGCCGGGACGCACGGATGCTTCGCAGGAGCAAACCGACGTGGAGTCATTCGCCATACTCGAACCGGCTGCAGACGGCTTTCGCAACTACCAGAAGACCCGCTATGCCGTAACGGCAGAAGAGCTGCTGGTAGATCGTGCGCAACT
>WVXK01000059.1:8086-9194 GCA_011773515.1 Deltaproteobacteria bacterium | reverse complement strand
CTCCCTCGCTCACCGGTGGAGGAAAAAGGCCGATGTCAGGGAGCTTGCCGACACGTACACACGGGCCCTTCAGACCCACTTCGCAAAGCCCGTGGAGACGACCAACTCTGACACGGTGCACCTCTACGCGGAGAAGGCCGCTTACTCGAGATTCGGCGTCTACATAACCCACCTGAGCATAATCATCATATTCATCGGGGCCATGATCGGGAACATATTCGGGTTCAAGGGATACGTGAACATAGTCCAGGGAAGGTCGGTGAGCAACGTCCAGACCAGGGGATCGAAGGGAAATGTGGACCTCGGGTTTTCCGTGAGGAACAACAGGTTCTGGATCGAGTACTACCCGAACGGGCAGCCGAAGGAATATTTTTCGGACCTGACGGTCATCGACGGCGGTCAGGAGGTGAAGAAGCAGAGAATAGAGGTCAACTCCCCTCTCCAGTACAAGGGGGTCTGGTTCTACCAGTCCAGCTACGGGCCGGCCGGGGCGTCGAACATAACCGTGGACGTGAAAAATTCAGACGGATCGGTCAACAAGAGGCTGACCCTCCTGCCGAACCAGAGGGTTCCCGTAGAGGGTGTGGGCACGGTTGCGGCAGAGGACTATTCCGAGAACTTCCAGGGGTTTGGGCCGGCGCTCCTGGTCTCCCTGACGAAGGAGGGGGAAACGGCCAACCGGTTCTGGCTGTTTAAAAACTTCCCCGATTTCGACAAGAGAAGGGGGGATAGCAGCTACCTCTCCTTCAGCGGGATAGACACGATCTTCTACACGGGCCTCCAGGTAGCCAAGGACCCCGGCGTGAACATCGTGTGGGTCGGGTGCACCGTCATGGTAATCGGTATCCTCGTGGCGTTTTTCGGCTCTCACCGGAGGCTGTGGCTGAAGATCGTCCCGGGAAAGGATGGAAGGGCCGAGATGGTTCTTGCCGGGGCGGCGAACAAGAACCGGCTTTCTTTCGAAAAAACCTTCGCCCGAATCAGGGATGAGATAGCGAAGCTGTAAAGTCTTTTTATGGTAAAGGAGCTTTTGTATGGATAACCTGAACGTCAGATTTTTCGATATCGCGATGGTCCTCTACGGGCTGGCATCGGTTCTCTATGTCTT
>WVXK01000059.1:0-8061 GCA_011773515.1 Deltaproteobacteria bacterium | reverse complement strand
GCGACTGCGGCCCTCATCATCAGGTGGGTGGAATCGTACAAGCTCGGCATCGGGCGCATACCCATCACCAACCTCTATGAGTCCCTGGTATTTTTCGCCTGGTCCATCATCTTCTTTTACCTCTTCGTCGAGGTCAAATACAGGACGAGGGCGTTCGGCGCATTTGTCCTCCCCATCGCCTTTTTCACCATGCTTTTTGCCGGCACCGTGGAAAGCTCCATACAGCCTCTCGTCCCTGCCCTCCAGTCTTACTGGCTGCACATCCACGTCATCACCTGCTTCATCGGTTACGCCGCCTTCGCCGTCTCCTGCGGCGTGGCCGTGATGTATCTTCTCAAGGAGAGGCAGGAGAAACAGGGGATAGAGAAAGGCGTCGTGGGCTCTTTCCCCAAAACCCGGGTCCTGGACGACCTGGTTTACCGGGGCGTGATCTACGGCTTTCCCTTCTTAACGGCCGGGATCATCACGGGGGCCGCCTGGGCGAACTACGCCTGGGGTACCTACTGGTCCTGGGACCCCAAGGAGACCTGGTCCCTCATCGTCTGGCTCGTTTATGCAGCCTTTCTTCACGCCAGGATAACGAGAGGGTGGTACGGGAAAAGGACGGCGATACTCTCCATCATCGGGTTCCTGGCGACGATATTCTGCTACCTCGGCGTGAACCTCGTTCTTTCGGGACTGCACAGCTACGGCGGATCGTAAAGAGAGCTATTTGCTTTTTATAAGATTTTGCATTATGGTTTTCTTGAACCAACAAAGGTAGGGGGCAAAACGATGAAGAAAGCCTTCAGCTTTATCCCGCTCACCGCGTTAGCAATAGCTGTTCTCATTATTTTCTTCCCCGGAAAGGCTCTCTCCAAGAGCTGTGTAACCGACAAGTGTCACGCCCAGATGGGGAAGGCGGAATACGTTCACGGACCCGTGGGCGTGGGCCAGTGTGCCGTGTGCCACACGAAGGGCAAGAAGAACCATCCCACCAAAAAGGCTTCCCAGGATTTCCAGTTTCCCGCGAAGGGCAAGGCTCTATGCTACCTGTGCCACGAACCCATGGATACCAATGAGGTCGTTCACGCCCCCGTGGCGAAGGGTGAGTGCACCGCCTGCCACGACCCCCACGGGTCGAATGCGCCGAAGAATCTGAAGGCCCGGACGGTGAGCGAGCTCTGCTTCAAGTGCCATGAGAATACCAAGACGGTGAAACAGGTCGTCCATGGCCCCGTTGCATCGGGCGACTGCATGGTGTGCCACAATCCCCACTCCACAGACAACGAGAACATGCTCGAGGAAGCGGGCAACGAACTCTGCTTCCTCTGCCACGAGGACAGGCGGGCCCAGTTCACGAAGAAGTATGTCCACAAGCCGGCCGCTGAGCGGTGCAACAACTGCCACGACCCGCACAATACCGATTTCAGCTTTCAGCTTAAAATGGGCGGGAAGGACCTGTGCCTGAACTGCCACAAAGACATGGCGAAGATCCTCGAAGAGTCGGAATACAAGCACGGCGCCCTGAAGAAGGGGGACTGCACGCTGTGCCACACGCCCCATTCGTCGGACTTCCCCCGTCAGCTGAAGACCCACACCAAGGATATCTGTTTCGGCTGCCACCAGGATATGGGGAAATCGGTCGAATCGGCGAAACATCTCCACGGGCCGGTCAAGCAGAACGACTGCTTTGCCTGCCACAATCCCCACGGGACAGACAACCCGAAGATACTCAAAAAGTATTTCCCCGCAGAGTTCTACAAACCCTACAAGACGGAGAACTACGCTCTCTGCTTCGGCTGCCACAACAAGGACATCGCCCTGGACAGGGTGACGACGAGGCTTACCAACTTCAGAAATGGAGACGAGAACCTCCACTTCCGCCACGTAAACAAGGAGAAGGGGCGCTCCTGCAAGGCCTGCCACCAGGTGCACGCGGGAAACCAGGAGAAGCACATCAGGGAGGACGTGCCCTTCGGCAAGATGTGGAAGCTCCCCGTGAAATTTACGAAGACGGACACGGGAGGCGGCTGTGAGGTCGGGTGCCACAAGCCGAAGCAGTACGACAGGGACAGCCCGGTAGCAAACAAGTGAGAAAGAGCGCGTTGAACCTTACCTGTTTCAAGGAGTAGAACGATGCTGAAGTTGAAACTGTCGGGACTCCTTCTCCCTTCCCTTGCGGCGTTGGTGCTTCTCTCCTGCATGGGGGCTGCGGCTTCCGGGTCCACATTCAGAACGCAGGAGGTGGGCGAAGCGGTCCCGGGATTTGCCCTGAAGGATGCAGAAGGCAGGGATGTCACCTTTACCCCCGCCGACGGCAAGGTCAAACTGGTGGCCTTCGTGTCGGTTACAAAGAACAGCAAGTCGAGAAAAATGCTCGGAACGCTGGATAGGATCTATCAGGAAGTGTCCCGGAAGGGCGTCGGTGTGTACGTCGTCGTCTCCTACGAGGACAGGGCCGAGGACGTGAAGGCCTTTCTGGAAGAGGAAAAAATAACCCTCCCCCTGGTCTTCGACAGCGACCGGAAGGTCTACGGCGACTGGGGGCTCTTCGTCCTTCCTGCCACGGCAATCGTCGACGGCGAGGGAAAACTGGCGTTCGAGCACTCATCCTACGACATGGAGTACGAAAACATCGTCGGAGGAAAGGTCAAGGTCCTGGCGGGAGCCATGACCGAGGCGGATTACGAGAAGCTCGTGCGCCCGGGCGACGAGGTGCAGAAGTCAGCCGGGCAGACGGAAGCGGAACGGCTCATCATCCTCGGAAAGAAGCTCTCCTCGAAGGGGATGCACGAGAAGGCAGCGGAGAAGTTCATGGAGGCAGTCGATAAAGACCCGGAGAACCTTGAGGCGAGAACGCTCTACGCGGAGTCGCTGGGGAAGTCGGGCAAAGTCGACGAAGCCATTACTGAGCTGAACCTTGTTCTGGAAAAGAGCCCGAACATGCGGGATGCCAGGATCGCCCTGGGGATCGTACTTATCAAGAAGGGAGATTACGACGGCGCCGTTGAGAACCTCACCAGCGCCAGCATGCTCAACCCCAGGCCCCAGAGGGCCTACTACTGGCTCGGCAACGCCTACGAGAAAAAGGGGGACCTTGAAAACGCCGTCAAGTTCTACCGGAAGGCGCTGAAGAGGGTCCTCGGCGAATGATCGCCTGGTACAGACAGGGAGGAGGGGGCAGCGGATGACCATGAAGAGGATTGCTCCGTTTTTTCTCGTCGCAGGGATGTGCCTGTATTTTTCCTGGGCGCCTGCCGGCTTCGCTAAAAACCCCGGCATCATCCTGATCCAGCCGGAAAGCGATGCGGTTCTTTCGCCGGGCAAATCCCTGTTCATCGGAAAGGTCTGCGGTGAGACGAGGGGAGAGGTGACCTTGACGCTGGGAAACGGAAAGAGGCTGAAGGCGGACCTGCGTGACGGCGTATTCTACAAAGAGGTTTATCTCGACAGGGGAAAGAACCGGGTCGAGATCTCTTTCCCCGGGACGAAGCCGGTTGGCGTAAACTTCCTGGTGAGAAATAACGGGGGTTACCGGTACCACGTTGCCGATATGAGATGTGGCGATTGCCACCGGCAGGGATATTCCGTCTCGCGGCCCGAGGACTCCCTCTGCTACCGGTGCCACGATAAGAAAGACGACAAGAAGTTCGTCCACGGTCCCCTGGGTGGCGGTGCGTGCGCCGTCTGTCACGAACCCCACGGCTCCAGGAATGCCTATTTTCTGAAGGAAGATACCCGGGTACTTTGCATCTCGTGCCACGACCAGAGCAGTTCCAGGACGCACGTTTTGTCCGCGAAGAACAAAAAATGCGAGAAGTGCCACAACCCCCACTCGTCGGAGGAAGTAAATTTCCTGAGATAGGGCGGGGTGCCGGATTCCCGGCCGTCTTGAAACGGCCGGGGAGTCAAGGTAAGGCCTCAAAAATTTCACGGCATTCGATTCCGGCAATAATGCGTTTTTAAATGACTAGTTCTCAATTATCGGGGAGGGGCTGCATTGAAGAAAAGGAGAGTGAAGGTGGATTTTTGTTCTCTTGTTTTTCACGCCGTCATGGTCTTTGCGTCGGCCATGCTCATATCCACCGCCGCTGCGGCTTTCAAGAACCTGGGGGAGGGCATGGAGGTTCCGAGCTTTACGCTGAAGGACCTCGGGGGACAGGAGGTCTCCTCTGATGGGATCAAGGGGAAAAAGGCGGCGGTCATCGTGTTCTTCGCCACCTGGAGCGAGCGCTCCCTCGTCCAGCTGAAAGACCTGGAAGAGGTCAGGAGCGCTTTGAAAGAGCAGGGCCTCGAGATAATCGCCATCAACGTTGACCATGAGGGCATGGACGCAGGGGAGATCGAAACGGTAAGAGGCAAGGTCGCCGAGCTCGGGGTAACCTACCCGGTACTGGTCGACACGGACCTGGGGGTTTACCGGCGTTTCGGCGTCGTGGCCGTACCCTCGAGCGCCGTTGTTAAGTCCGGGGGGATCGTCGTTGCAACCGTGAACGGGTATCCCTCGCTTGCCAGTAATGAGATTAAAGAGAGAGTCGAAGTGCTGCTCGGCGTGAAAGAGGATGCGTCGGCTTCGACGGCCGCTGAGACGGGATACAGGCCCGAGCGGTCATCCCTTCTGAACTATAACCTTGCGCGGCGGCTCTATGACTCCGGCATGCATGCGAAGGCGGAGAGGAAGCTGCAAATCGCCATCAAAAGCGACGATAAGTTCGTCAAGCCGAAGGTCCTTCTCGGGGACATCTACCTGGCGAAGGCGGCAAAGAAGAAGGCCTACCTTCTGAAAGCGAAGGGGATGTACGAAACGGCGCTGGAAGTATCCCCGGGCGATGAGGCCGCATCCACCGGGCTTGCACGGGTTTTCGTTCGGGAAGGGGCTGTCGACGATGCCGAAAAGCTGGTGGACAGTGTTCTGGAAAAAAACCCGGCATACACCACCGCGCTTATTGTCAAGGGGCTGATCCTGGCGAAGAGGGGAAACGAGAAGGAGACGGACCGGTACGTGATGGAGGCGGTCGGCCTCGCCCGCATGGACCCGGAAGTCCTTGCCCTCGCGGGAACGGTGTACCAGGAGAGCGGGAACCTGAACAAGGCCGCCCTCTTTTACCGGAAGGCGGGGGAAAAGCTGGGGTATTGATGCAAAAGAAAAAATAGTAATGCGGAATTCGGAATGCGGAATGCGGAATGAAAACCCAACGAGAAACGAGAAACTGGAATGGTAATGCGGAATTCGGAATGCGGAATGAAAACCCAACTCGAAACTCTAAACGCGAAACCGGTTTCACGGGACCCGGGACACGGGACTCGGGACTACAGACTCCCTGCGATGGTAGTGCAGAGTGAAGAATGTAGAGTGCAGACTAGAAGGTCGTTTGGTGGCTGGGTTCGAAGCAATATTCTCGGTCGCTGTTGCCCGATACCGATTATAATGTTCTGGATTGCTTAAGGGAGGCTGGATGTTGAAAAAGCTTATCTTTGTGGTTGTCGCGCTCCTGACTGTTTCTGCCCTCGTCTTCGGCATCTACCGGGGGGAGATGGGCGAGACCCTCTTCAACGGTGCGATGCTCTGACTCTCCTGCATAGGGGTCGGGTGACCCCTAAATATTCAGGATTAAGGGGGCAAGGGGGAAACAGGGATAGATGGTAATGCGGAATTCGGAATTCGGAATGCGGAATGAAAACCCAACTCGAAACTCTAAACGCGAAATCGGTTTCACGGGACCCGGGACTCGGGACTACAGACTCCCTGCGATGGTAGTGCAGAGTGAAGAGTGAAGAGTGCAGAACAGGAGAATTCAAAATTTTCAAGAGGTGAGAGTAGAAATAAGAGAGGAGAAAGCCGTGATTCCCAAAACTGCCGGCGTTCAACTCCCGACTTTCGGTTTTCCGGTTTTTTACAGGGGCAGGGGTTTATCCCCGCCCTGATCAGATACTCGCATCCAGGGTGATAGATTGGACTATCTCAAGCGAAGGATCGTCCAGCTCATCGGCACCTTCGGCACCAACGGCTATTACAAGGGGATTTTTACCGCCTCCCTCTACCAGGGGTCGCTCAAGAGCTTCTGCGTGCCCGTTTTGAACTGCTACGCCTGCCCCAACGCCCTCTTCTCCTGTCCCATCGGTACCNNCCCCTATTACGCCATGGGGATACTCGGGGTCGTCGGCTCGAGCATCGGCCGGATGACCTGCGGGACCCTCTGTCCCTTCGGGTTCCTGCAGGATATCCTCTACAAGTTCAGGAGCTGGAAGTTCCGCATTCCCACGTTCTTGCGCTATGGGAAGTACCTGGTCCTGGTCGGCCTCGTGTTCATCATCCCTTACGTAACCCAGGAGAACTGGTTTTCCAAGCTGTGCCCCATGGGGACCCTCATCGGCGGGATTCCCTGGGTAACCCTCAACCTGAACGTTCGGTCGATGATCAAGTGGCTCTTCTGGGCGAAGATCTCGATCCTGTTGCTCTTCGTTTCCACGTCCGTGCTTTCGAAGAGGCCCTTCTGCCGGGTTATCTGCCCCCTGGGAGCGATATTCTCCGTTTTCAACAAGGCGAGTTTTTTCCGGCTCGAGTGGAACCCCGATACCTGCACCAAGTGCGGGAAGTGCGAGAAGATATGCCCCGTCGACATAAGGGTTGACCGGGAACCCAACTCGATCGACTGCGTACGGTGCCTCGACTGCACCCGGTGCCCGAGCGTAAAATCAACGACCGTCTTTACCCGGGATCCATTCAAGAAAGGGGAGGCTGGAGTCGCGACCGAGGGGGTCGACTCCACGGATCAAGCCGGAGTCGCCGCTCACTGAATCTGAATATGAACATCAACCGGTCACTCATCGCCGCACTTTTTTTGCTCTCCCTTCTCTTTCCGTCGCGCGGGAAAACAGACGTATTGTATCCGCCCGATCTGACCCTGACGGGCGGGAAAAAAATCACCATCTACGGCTTCGCAGAAGACGATGGGCCGGTTGAGGGCGAGGTCAATTACATCCGGAAGTTTTCCCTCGAGGACGGGGAGTTCTTCCGGGGGAATGTGGAGCTTACGCCGGGAATGAACATCATCAAACTGGGAAAAGATACCATTCGGGTCTTCATGGTCGTCGGAAGCGATATCCCCTCCCTGAAGATGAAATCGGGCGATGATGAACTGACCTTTAATCGCTACACGGTCCATCCTGCCCTGGAGGAGGGCTGCGGGTCCTGCCACGAATTCGAGGGGCAGGAGATCGCCCTCATCGGGGGCGTAAAGGCGCTCTGTTTCGAGTGCCACGATGACCCGACGAAGGACGATGACGGAAAAGCCCGCNNCGCCGTTCTGGAGGAGGAGTGCACCGAGTGCCACGACCCGCACTTTTCAAAAAACAAGAAGCTCCTGACGCATGAGCATATCTGCCTTGAGTGCCACGACGATAAGGACCCGGGAGAGGCCAGGAAGGGGAGCGTCCACGCTCCCGTGGGCAAAATGGAATGCGCATCCTGTCACGATCCCCACGCATCAGCCCATAAGTTCCAGTTGAAGAGGGAAGGTGCCGCCCTCTGCTTCGGCTGCCACGGTGACGTGACCAGAGACGAAAAGGGGGTTCCATTGAAGTTCGCCCACGAACCTGTGGCCGAGGGGGAATGCCTCTCCTGTCATACACCTCATGTTTCAGATTACGAGAAACTGCTGGTAGCTCAAAAGATCTGTTTCGAGTGCCACGACGACAAGGACCCAGAGCAGGAGGGGTATGCGACCGTCCACGAGCCGGTCAAAAAGGTGATGTGTTCCTCATGCCACAGCCCCCACGCCTCTTCCAACCCGAACCAGCTCAAAGAGTCCGGTAGCCGGCTCTGCCGCGGGTGCCATCAGAAGCCCCACCGACTGCACATTTTGTCAGCGTCGGAGGGCTCGAGCACCCGTGTTCCGGAAAAGTTCCCCCGGGAGAAAAACGGCGACTTTTCCTGCCTCGGATGCCATGCACCCCATTTTTCGAAAAACAGGCGGCTTTTCCGGGAAGAGGAGTCCAAACTGTGCATAACGTGTCACAAGATGTAGCAAGGCTGTGATGAGGAAGTCTGCAGTCCCGGGTCCCGATAAACCGGTTTCG
>WVXK01000058.1:29474-30547 GCA_011773515.1 Deltaproteobacteria bacterium | reverse complement strand
CCCCGGAAGACCATCGTGGGGGCCACGCTGCTCCACGGCGGCGCCCCGGGAATCAGGTAGTGGGGGTGTATCATGTCCCGGTAGTTGAAGGTGCTCATGTAGTTGTTGTAGAAAAAGCCCAGATCCCGGGCGATCCTCTTGCTCCCGAAGATGAGCTCTATGGACTGGGTAATGGAGACGGCGTTCCCCGATGCGTCTGTAACGGAGAGGTGGGTCGTCTCCCCCCCGCCCTCTTTCGCTTCCCCGCCTGTGGAGGGCGTGACGATCCGGATCTGGCCGGCGATCTTCCGTGCGTACTTTTCCCCGAGCATCGGTTTCTCCTTCGCCTGGAAAAAGATGTCGGGGTCGAAGGGCATCCTGTCCCGGTCCCTGAGCGCCCGCCAGAAGGAGAGGGCCAGGATGGTGGCACCGGCGGGTGTATCGGGGGAGATCTCGTCGGGCGAGAAGTTTTCCAGGATGTTTAAAATCGCCACCAGGGCCCTTCCCGAGCCCGGGGGCGGGAACGTGCGTATCCTGAACTTCCGGTACCTCCCCCGCAGAACCGGGCGCTCCAGCGGCACCGGGATGCGGTTCAGGTCGACCCGGGAGAGGAGCCCGCCGCGCTCCTGCATGTCATGTATGATCTTTTCCGCGATCTCTCCCCGGTAGAAGTCCTCCCATCCTTCCTTCGCCATTTTTTCCAGGCAGGCCGCCAGTTCCGGCTGGAGGAGGCGTTCCCGCGCGGTGAGGGCACGTCCGTTCTTGAAGAACCGCTGCGCGCAGATGGGGTCGCTCTGGAGCCGCTTTGCTTCCCGCACGATGAGACGGTGCTGCAGCGAGGAGATGGGGAACCCGTTCCGGGCCCGCTCGATCGCCGGCTCGAGCACTTCCGGGAGGCTCATCGTCCCGTAGGTGTCCAGGAGGTATCCCAGGACCGCGGGCGTGGAGGGCAGGGTGGAGGCAGAGAGCCCCAGAAGGAGGGGCTTTTTCGGGATATTCGTGGGAGAGATTCCGAGGGGGGCCCTGGAGGAGCCGTCGATGGCGATCGTTTTCCCCACGTCGGCCAGGTGGAGGATCGCCATGGACTGCCCGCC
>WVXK01000058.1:28357-29447 GCA_011773515.1 Deltaproteobacteria bacterium | reverse complement strand
TTGCTGACCTTTCTCTTTTCCTTCTCCGGCCTTGCCATCTTTTCCTCTCCTCCCCGCTGTCCCTGCGTGAGGCGGGAGGCCCTCTTTTGTCACCGCACACCCGGTATAAAATAGTGTATCAAAAAAAATCGTCATCCCGTCCGGTTCCAGCTCAACTTGAACTGCCACGCAGAGAACAGGGGAGATGGAGCCCGATACGCGGGATGGCGCGTTCACCCTTCCCGCGAGATGATGCGCCTGAAGGCGGTGGGGGCGGTTACGGAGGTGACCAGCGCCAGGAAGACGATGGAGTCGCCGAGCGCCTGTTCTATGAAGCCCTCCCTGAGCCCGATCGCCGCCGCCGCTATGATCAGGGTGAGCCGTGCCGACAGAAGGATTCCCGACGCGGCCGCGTAGCGCGGGGGAACCTTTTTCAGGATAAGGAGCAGGGAGGGGATGATCTTGACGGCGAATGCCNNAAGAAGGGGATGAGGAACCCGTAGGCGATGGAGGCGAGCTTTTCCTCGAGGTGCTCTTTCTCCCGGAAGATGAAGGAGAGCAGAACCCCGCCCATGAAGGCGCCCAGGACCGGTTCCAAGCCGGCGAGCTCCGAGAGGGCGACGAAGATGAACAGGAGGGCCATGGAGAAGCGGACGCCCAGCTCGGCCGGGCCCGATTTTCCCACCAGCACCTTCGCTTTCTCCGGGTTCCACCAGAACCAGAGCCGTGCGGCGAGAAGGAGGACCCCGAAGAGGGCGAAGACGGGGATGGGCGCGATGAACTGCCAGGTGAGCCCGTGCTTTACGTGGAGGATGTAGAAGGTGATGCCGAAAAAGGTGAAAAAGTCGGCCAGCACGGCACAGATGAGTATGGTCTGCCCGAGCATCGTGTCCGTTATCCGGGCGTCGATGAGGGCCGGAAGGACCAGGCCGATCGACGTTGTCGAGAGGATGAGGGCGAGGTAGAAACCCTGTCCCAGCAGCCGGGAGAAGGCATAGGAGAGAAGGAGCGTGCCGGCGAAGATCAGCCCGAGGAGGGCAAACGTCCGGGGTTTCTGCTTCTCCAGCATGTGGAAGTCGATCTCCGCGCCGGCCAGGAACATGAGCATGAG
>WVXK01000058.1:27705-28337 GCA_011773515.1 Deltaproteobacteria bacterium | reverse complement strand
AAGCCGATTTCGGCAAGGATCGTGATCCACTCGCTCGCAACGGGAATGTCAAGGAGGCTCTTCCCGATGATGACCCCGAAGAGTATCTCGGCCACGACGGGGGGCATCCGGAGCCTCCCGGCGATGTTCGGGAGCAAAAGGGCCGCCGTGGCGATGATCATCAGGGAAAGGGCTTGTTCAACCTGCATGTGCCTGAGAGGGGGCGTCCCCCCGATCCTCCTTGGCCGGGAATGGATGAGTCAATGCGTCACCACCAGGACGGAGCAGGGGCTGCGCTCCGCGATGAGATGCCCCACGTGGGGTTTCAGGAAAGGAACGTTCTCCGTCGTGCTCCCGATGATGACCAGGTCGTGGTCTGCGGCGAGCTTTACGACTTCCTTCACCGTGTTTCCCTCGAGGGTTACCAGTTCGATCGGTATCCGGTAAATTCCCGCTATCTCCCGGGCATGGGCTTTTGCCAGGTCGGTCCACCTCCCCGGCTCCTCGCCCCGGATAAATGCCGGCTCCGTCACGATCACCACCGATATCTTCCCGTCGACCTGACGGGCGATGTCGTGGGCTACTTCCAGCGCCAGGGCCGCGACCTTCGTGGCGTTGTAGGGGACGAGAATCCTGCTGTAGGGGGCGCTGTT